>NZ_JBCLVL010000029.1:0-18750 GCF_048537895.1 Gordonia sp. CPCC 206044 | reverse complement strand
CACCGCCGAACACAACGTACGAGTGTGGCCCCCGAATCACCGATTCGGGGGCCACACTCATATGTCCGATCGAACGGCTGATCCCGCTCTGGCGTCACGGTATTGGCCGGCTCCGGTGTCGGCGGTTTCGGCATCTTCGGGCCCGTATGGACGGTGCACCGGAAGTCTGCCGTTCGATTTCTTCCGACGCATCTCAAGGCATAGATTGAGTCCCATGACAGATCGCGACCGTACCCCCCGACGTGGTGGAGGACCGGGCCGACCGCAACGCAATGCACGCCGTGGCACCGGCTCGGCCGGACGGCCTGATGAACCGGCACTGCCCAGTGATGTGGCGGCCTCCGACCTCGATTCCGAGATCCGCCGAGACCTGCTGACCCTCGACAAGACCAATGCGGAGAACGTCGCTCGCCACCTGGTGATGGTGACCCGACTCCTCGACGAGGACCCGGTGCGCGCGCTCGAACATGCTCGCGCTGCGCGTGGGCGCGCCGGTCGAGTCGGTCTCGTGCGCGAGACCATGGGGATCGCGGCATACAACGCCGGCGAGTGGCAGGAGGCCCTGTCGGAGTTGCGCGCGGCTCGTCGGATCACCGGCAACACGGCTCTCCTCCCGCTGATCGCCGACTCCGAGCGTGGCCTCGGTCGGCCGGCGCGTGCGATCGAGATCGCCCGGAGCGAAGAGGGACGTGCACTGCGCGGAGACGAGGCAACGGAGATGCGCATCGTCGAATCGGGCGCTCGCATGGACCTCGGGGAAGCGGAGAAGGCTGTCGTCACTCTGCAATCGGAGGACCTGACGCCGGGACGGACCGGTGTGGGCGCCGCACGCCTGTACTACGCCTATGCCTCTGCGCTGGAGGCTGCCGGTCGTCGCGATGAGGCGATCACCTGGTTCATGAACACGGCGTCCGCCGACGTCGAAGACGTGACAGACGCCGAATTGCGTCTGGTGGAGCTGGCGTCGGAGGACACCCTCGACGGCACCGAGTTGCCGGAGACCTCAGCAGCTGACGACGAACCCGTCGAGACGGCGCCGACGTCGACGCCTTCGGTGACACCGGCGCCGGCCGCCGACGAGCCATCGGCGGCCGACGGGCCGTTGCCCGTTGAGTCGTCCGAACGATCCGCCCCGGCAGCTCCCGACAACGGGTTGGCCGGACACTACGACGCACTGTTGCTCGATCTCGACGGCACGGTGTTCGCCGGGCAGAAGGCTCTGCCGGGCGCCCGTGAGTCACTGGAATCGGTTGGAACGCCGCGGTATTTCGTGACGAACAACGCAAGTCGCCGACCCGCGGAAGTGGTCGCGCACCTCGTCGAACTGGGTTTCGCGGCGACACCCGACCAAGTCGTCACCAGCGCCCAGTCGGCCGCCCGCCTGTTGGCCGAGCACCTCGACCCGGGTAGCCGGGCTCTGGTCATCGGCACCGACGGTCTCGCACAGGAGGTGCGGGAGGTGGGCATCGGCGTGACACGTAACGCCGAGGACCGACCCGCGGCCGTCATCCAGGGTCACTCACCGGATACCGGATGGGCGCAACTCTCGGAGGCGGCGCTGGCGATCAGTCGTGGCGCGCTCTGGGTGGCCTGCAACACCGACGCGACGTTGCCGTCCGAACGCGGCAATCTCGTCGGCAACGGGTCCATGGTGGCCGCGGTCGCGAATGCGACAGGTCAACAACCCCTGGTCGCGGGTAAGCCCGCCGCCCCGCTGATGGCTGACGCGATCGCCCGGAGCCGGGCGTCGAAACCGTTGGTGATCGGTGATCGTCTCGACACCGACATCGAGGGTGCGCATTCGGTCGGTGTGGACAGCGCGCTGGTGTTGACCGGGGTGAGTTCGGCCGCGGACCTCTTGGTCGCACCGCCTGAGCAGCGCCCGACCTTCGTCATCGAGGATCTGACCGGGCTGTTCACCGACGTTGACAGTGTGCGCGTCGGTCCGCACGCCGGCTGGCGCGTCGCGGTGGACGGGCACACTGTCAACGTCGAGGGCGACGGGCTGCCGCAGTCGCTGGTGCCTGCCCTGGCGTCGGCGGTGTGGACTGCAGTGGACGAGAACGACCTCGACACATCGCTGCTGGCCGTCACCAGCCCCGACGAGAAGGTGCTCGGCCTGTTGGAGACGGTCGGATTCGGCCGAGTGCGCTAGCGTTGAACGCATCATGACCGAACCGCACGCGACCGGACCCGTCCCGGGCCCGCCACGACCAGGCCCGCATCTGATGCCGCGGACCGCTGGCGCAGCCGACCCGGACGTCGGCGACGACGGTCCGGATCCGGGAGAGGTGACCGAGACGGTTGCGGCACTGTTGGCCGACGTCGATGCGGTACGCGAAGCGGCAGGCGACGGATTCGACGCCCACGCCCTGGCCCGTCAGACCGAACTCCTCGAGCGCGCGCACGAGACACTGACCGCCGCGCTCGAAGACGTCGACCGTCGATGAGGGGTTGTTGAGGGGTGGCACCACGTGCGCGCCTCGATGCCGAGCTCGTCCGTCGCGGTCTGGCCCGCTCCCGGGAGCAAGCCCGCGCGTTGATCACCGACGGCCTGGTCAAGGTCAATGGTGTGGTGGCCTCGAAGCCTGCGACCAACGTCGCCCGAGACACCCCGATCGTGGTGGTGGAGAACACTGGTGACGACTGGGCATCACGCGGCGCGCACAAGTTGATCGGTGCGCTCGAAGAGTTCGAACCACACGGGTTGTCCGTGGCGGGCAAGCGATGCCTGGATGCGGGCGCGTCCACCGGAGGCTTCACCGACGTGCTGTTGCGCCGTGAGGCGACGACGGTGGTCGCGGTCGACGTCGGGTACGGCCAGTTGGTGTGGCGGCTACAGAACGACGACCGCGTGGCCATCCATGACCGGACCAATGTGCGGCGCCTGAGTCCGTCGGACATCGGTGGTCCGGTCGATCTCGTGGTCGCCGACCTGTCCTTCATCTCTCTGGGCCTCGTGCTGCCTGCCCTCGCGGCGTGCACCCGGGTGGGTGGCGAGTTGCTGCCGATGGTCAAGCCGCAGTTCGAGGTCGGCAAGGACAGGGTCGGGGCCGGTGGGGTGGTTCGTGATCCGGCACTGCGGATCGACGCGGTGCTCACCGTGGCCCGTTCGGCGCGCGACCTCGGGCTGTCCACCTGCGGGGTCGTCGCGAGCCCGTTGCCCGGCCCTTCGGGCAACGTCGAATACTTTCTGTGGCTGCGCAAGAACCACGAGGTCGACGGCGAGCTCACGGGGCCGGTCGACACGCAGAGTTCAGACGACCGGCCCGGTCTCCACGGGCCGTCGCCGGATAGGGTCGGAGAGCGAACGAACGCAACGGGGCAGGCCGCCGACGAGGTGGGCTCCGTCGCGGACGCGAACGACGATGCGGAGTTGATCGCGATGGTCACCCGGGCCGTCGAGAACGGGCCTCACTGACAGACGGAGGAAGCGACTGTGGCCAATGATGCGGTCACCGATCGGGATGGCCATCGGGAGTTCCTGGTGGTCGCCCACACCGGACGCGACATCGTCACCCGGACGATGGAGTCGATCGCGCGGCACTGCGCGTCTGCCGGGATCAAGTTGCGCGTCGTCGACCATGACACCAAGGTGCACGACGTCGAGGTGGAGTCGTTGGACATTTCCGCCGACGATCCGGTTCGTGGTGGGGGACATCCCGTCGATCCGGACCGCCTGAGGAGTATCGGGGTGTCCGTCGAGGTCGCGTCGGCGGTCCCCGAATCCGCGGAGGGTTGCGAGGTCGTCATCGTCCTCGGCGGCGACGGAACGTTCCTGCGCGCCGCCGAATTGGCTTACCCGGCACGGGTTCCGGTGCTCGGGATCAACTTGGGCCGCATCGGTTTCCTCGCGGAGGCCGAGGCCAATCGTGTCGATGCGGTGATGCGTCAACTGATCGCCCGCGACTACCGCGTGGAACCGCGGATGACCCTCGACGTCACCGTGATCGATCCGGCCCGTGCCGATCATGCCGTACACAGTTGGGCGCTCAACGAGGTCGCGATCCTCAACGGCACCAACAACGGTGTGCTCGAACTCGTCACCGAGGTCGACGGACGGCCCGTCTCGGCCTTCGGCGCCGACGGTGTGTTGGTGTCCACCCCGACCGGATCGACCGCGTACGCGTTCTCCGCGGGCGGCCCGGTGATGTGGCCGGACCTCGAGGCCATCCTGGTGGTGCCGAGCAACGCCCACGCGCTGTTCGCGCGCCCGCTCGTGACCAGTCCGCGGTCGCGGGTGGCGGTGGAGATCGACAAGGACGGCCGCGACGCGGTCGCCCTGTGCGACGGCCGCAGGCGCATAGACGTACCGGCGGGCGCGCGTGTCGAAGTGGTGCGCAGTGACCGATCGGTGCTGTGGGTACGTATCGATTCGGATCCGTTCACCGACCGGTTGGTGACGAAGTTCGACCTGCCGGTGACCGGATGGCGAGGGAGGCAGACCTAAACCGTGCTGGAAGAACTGTCCATCGAAGGCCTCGGCGTCATCGAACAGGCCTCGGCGCAATTCCACCCCGGCTTCACCGTCCTGACCGGTGAGACCGGCGCGGGCAAGACCATGATCGTGACGAGCCTGCACCTGCTGTCCGGGGCGCGGGCGGATGCGTCCCGGGTTCGGACCGGCGACGCCAAGGCCACCGTCGAGGGACGCTTTCGCCTCCTCGGTGAGGACGGCCGCGTCGACGGGACGGCACCGGCGGTCGCCGACGACGTGGTGTCGGAGATCCTGGAGTCCTCGGGCGCCGACGTCGACGAGGACGGCACCCTGATCGCGGTGCGGTCGGTGGGCGCCGACGGTCGGTCACGCGCGCATCTCGGCGGTCGCTCGGTACCGGTCGGGGTGATGGGCAGGCTGACGAATCAGCTGCTGACCATCCATGGGCAGAACGACCAACTGCGTCTGTTGCGGCCCGAACACCAGCGTGCCGCACTCGACACCTATGCGGGTACGACGGTGCTCACCGCTCTCGACACGTACCGGAAGGCCCGCGACGAGTGGATCGCGGTGCTCGACGATCTCGACGCGCGTCGACGGAATTCGCGCGAGCTGGCGCAAGAGGCGGATCGTCTCCGCTTCGGCGTCGACGAGATCGCCGCGGTGGACCCGCAGCCCGGCGAGGACGACGATCTGGCGGCGACCATCCGTCGCCTGTCGGACCTGGAGACCATCCGGTCGGCCGCAGCCCAATCGCACGAAATCGTCGCAGGCGATACGGGTTCGGTCGTCGACGGACTCGGACAGGTCCGGACCATGCTCGAGACCAGCCCCGACGACACCCTGCGCGAACTGTTGCCACGGGTTGCAGAGGCGCTCACCGTGATCACCGACGTCGGCGACGAACTGACGTCGTTCCTGACCGATCTGCCTGCCGATGCCGAGGAGTTGGAGAAACTACTCGGCCGGCAGGCGGAACTCAAAGCGCTGGTTCGCAAATACGCGCCCGACATCGACGGGGTCATCGCCTGGCGAACCACGGCCGAGGCCCGACTGTCGGAGATCGACGACCCCCAGCACTCGATCGCCGAACTCGAGACCACCGCGGAGGCGCTGAAGCAGAAGGTCCAGGATGCCGCGGAGGTCGTGCACCGGCGGCGGCGGACGGCCGCGAAGTCGATGGCCGCGAAGGTGTCCACCGAACTGGCTGGTCTGGCAATGGGGGATTCGCTGCTCTCGGTGGACGTCTCCGTGGAACCGGCAGCCGACGACGATCGGCTGAGCATCCTGCTCGACGGCGCACCGGCACATGCGGGTGCCGCGGGTGCCGACCGGATCGAATTCGGTCTGCTCGCCCACAAGGGAGCGGCGCCGCTGCCGATCGCGAAATCCGCATCAGGCGGTGAACTCTCGCGGGTCATGCTCGCGTTCGAGGTGGTGCTCGCCGCACCGACCAGCGGATCGATCATGGTGTTCGACGAGGTCGACGCCGGCGTCGGTGGCCGCGCGGCGGTGGAGATCGGGCGACGACTCGCCGGACTGGCGCGGGCTCACCAGGTCATCGTGGTCACCCATCTGCCGCAGGTGGCGGCGTTCGCCGACAACCACCTCGTCATCGGCAAGAGTTCCGGTCGCGGCCGCAAACGCGGTCCCAACACCAGCACCGTGCGCACCCTCGACCGTGAGGAACGTGTCGCGGAACTCGCCCGCATGCTGGCCGGGCTCGGTGATTCCGACACCGGACGGGCCCACGCCGAAGAACTGCTCGCGACCGCGGAGAACGAGAAGAAGACAGCCGACAGCAGCGCCTGACGAGCGATCAACGTGTGTTACTCGTGTGACAAAAGTTGCATTTGTTACGGCGCGCCTCCTCGGTTTACCAGGTCCCCGCGTCGATCATGGGCGTCATGAAGATGCCTGCATTGCTTGCCCGCACGACCGACCAACTGCCTGGCGTCACCGGGATTGCCAGGATCGACAAGAACACCCGCCGACTACTCGACCGCGTCGGTCCGGGTGACATCGCCATCCTCGACGAGGTCGACCTCGACCGACTGACCGCGGATGCGCTGGTGCAGGCCAACGTCGTCGCGGTGGTCAACGCGTCGTCGTCCATCTCGGGGCGGTACCCGAACCTCGGGCCGGAAGTCCTTGTCGCATCGGGCATCGTGCTGCTCGACAATGTCGGCGACGAGGTGTTCAAGCGGGTCAAGGACGGCGCCAAGCTGCGCGTCGACAACGACCGGCTCTACGTCGGCGACCGGCGTCTCGCCCTCGGCAAGCAACTCGAGGAAAGCGACATCGCCGATCAGATGATCGAGGCCAAGACCGGGCTGGTCGATCATCTGGAAGCGTTCTCCGGCAACACGATCGAGTTCATCCGCAGCGAGTCGCCGTTGCTGATCGACGGGGTCGGGGTCCCGGACGTTGACGTGGACTTCGTCGGGCGGCACGTGGTGGTGGTCGCCGACGGTCCCGACCGGGCGGCGGATCTGCGCGCGCTCAAGCCGTTCATCAAGGAGTACTCGCCGGTGATCGTGGGAGTCGGGGCGGGCGCCGACACCGTCATCAAGGCCGGGTACAAGCCTGCACTGATCGTCGGAGACCCCGACGACATCAAGACCGCCACCCTGAAATCCGGCGCGCAGCTGGTTCTTCCGGCCGATACCGATGGTCACGCCTCCGGGCTGGCACGTATCCAGGATCTCGGCATCGGTGCGACGACCTTCCCGGCGGCCGGATCCGCGGCAGACCTCGCGCTCCTGCTCACCGACTACCACGGTGCCGACCTCATCGTGACCGTCGGCTACGGGGGGACACTCGACGACTTCTTCGATCGGTCGCGGCGGGAGAGCAATCCGTCGACCTTCCTGACCCGCCTCAAGGTCGGTCCGAAGCTGGTGGACGCCAAGGCGATCGAGACCCTGTATCGCAGCCGGGTGTCGGGCGCGGCGATCGCCTGTGTGGTCCTCGCAGCGCTGATCGCGATCATCGCCGCCGTCATGCTGTCGAGCTGGGGGCCGGAGGTCACCGATTGGGGTGTCGACCAGTATCACAACGCGGTCGACTGGGCGCGTGAGGTCTGGAACAGATAGTCGATGATCTCCCTACGACAGCATGCGATCTCGCTGATCGCGGTGTTCCTCGCGCTGGCGGTCGGACTCTTCCTCGGATCCGGGTTCGTCGGTGACCGCGTCAACTCCATCACGGGCACCTCGCGGGACCGCCTCGGCGATGTCGAGAAACAACGCGACGACCTCAACGAGCAGGTCAACGCCGCCAACAGCTTCGGGGCCGCCGTTGCGCCGCGTCTGATCGCGGGGACCCTGCGTGGCGACTCGGTGCTCGTGGTGACGGCTCCCGGCGCGGCCGAGGCCGACGTGGACGCCGTCAAGGAATCCATCTCGGGTGCCGGTGGCCGATTCGCGGGCCAACTCGCCGTCACCGACACGCTGGTGCGCGACCAGAAGGCCGAAGAGCTGCGCACCATCGTCGACCAGACGATCCCCGGTGGGACCACACTGCGCAGTGAGCTGACCGACTCAGGCGGGAGGGTCGGCGATCTGATGGGGGCGTTGCTGCTGCACGCGGACGCCCAGTCCGCCGCATCGACCGACGACGTGCGACTCGGGCTGCAGGCGCTGCGCGAGGGTGGCTTCGTCGACTACGCCGACGGCGCGCTCTCGGCCGCCGACCTCGTCGTGGTGGTGACCGGTGACGCGCTGTCCGAGGACGCGGGCGCGCAAGGTCAGTTGACCGCGCGCATGGCGGCCGCGATGGCGGCCCGGGCGCAGGGCGGCGTGCTCGTCGGCCGGACCGGTTCCACCGCCGGTGGCTCACCCGTCGCGGTCGTGCGATCCGACCCGTCGCTGGGCAACGCCGTGTCCACCGTCGACAACGTGGATCAACAGACCGGACGCATCACCACCATGCTGGTGCTCCAGCAGGAGGCCGACGGCCACACGGCCGCGTACGGCACCGGCGCCGGTGCCCGGGCGATCACCGTGGGAGGCGGTTCGGGGCCGGCAGCCTGACACGGCTCGGTCACCCGTCACCGCATCGGCCTCGGCGCGTCGCCGGTGTGGTGCGGGTGAACCGTCGATGAGGTGTTACCCTGGAGTCCCGTAGGTATACAGGTTTTTCTGGCCTGATTCTGGCCGACGGGAGACGCATTGCGACCACTGCGCCACGTGCATGATGGCACCAAACACATCTTCGTGACGGGCGGTGTCGCCTCGTCTCTGGGAAAGGGTCTGACGGCATCGAGTCTCGGACAACTTCTCATCTCTCGCGGACTCCGCGTGACGATGCAGAAGCTCGATCCGTACCTGAACGTCGATCCGGGCACCATGAACCCTTTCCAACACGGAGAGGTGTTCGTCACCGAAGACGGTGCCGAGACCGACCTCGATGTCGGTCATTACGAACGATTCCTCGACCGCAACCTCTCGCAGTCGGCGAATGTGACCACGGGACAGGTCTATTCGACGGTCATCGCCAAGGAACGTCGCGGCGAGTATCTCGGTGAAACGGTCCAGGTGATCCCGCACATCACCGACGAGCTCAAGTCGCGGGTCCTCGCGATGCGGGCCCCGGGGGACGATGGGGTGCCGCCCGACGTGGTGATCACCGAGATCGGTGGCACCGTCGGAGACATCGAGTCCCAGCCCTTCATCGAGGCCGCACGACAGATCCGGCACGACGTGGGGCGCGACAACGTCTTCTTCATCCACGTCTCACTGGTGCCGTACCTGGCGCCGTCCGGTGAACTCAAGACGAAGCCGACCCAGCACTCCGTGGCGGCGCTGCGCAACGTGGGTATCCAGCCGGATGCCCTGATCCTGCGCTGCGACCGCGATGTGCCGGACTCGTTGAAGGCAAAGATCGCGCTGATGTGCGACGTCGACATCGAAGGCGTCATCTCGACACCGGATGCGCCGTCGATCTACGACATCCCCAAGGTGCTCCATCGCGAACAACTCGATGCGTATGTGGTGCGCAAGCTGGGGCTGCCGTTCCGTGACGTCGATTGGACCGAATGGGGCGAGTTGCTCAAGCGTGTGCACGATCCGCGCGAGACCGTCACCGTGGCCCTCGTCGGCAAGTACGTCGATCTGCCCGACGCATATCTGTCGGTGACCGAGGCGATCCGTGCAGGCGGTTTCGCCTGGCGGGCCCGTACCGAGATCAAATGGGTGCCCTCGGACGACTGTGAGACGCCGGAAGGTGCTCAGGCAGCGCTCGAAGACGTGCACGCGGTCCTGATCCCGGGTGGTTTCGGCATCCGCGGTATCGAGGGGAAGGTCGGCGCGATCAGCTACGCCCGACGTCGCGGCATCCCGCTGCTCGGCCTGTGTCTGGGCCTGCAGTGCGTGGTCATCGAGGCGGCCCGGTCCGCGGGGCTCGAAGAAGCCAGTTCCACCGAGTTCGACCCGGACACGCCGCACCCGGTGATCTCCACGATGGCCGATCAGACCGAGGTGGTCGCGGGGGAGGCCGATCTCGGCGGCACCATGCGTCTGGGTGCCTACCCGGCAACACTGGCCGCTGGCTCGGTGGTCGCCGAGGCGTACGAGTCCACCGAGGTCTCCGAACGGCATCGTCACCGTTTCGAGGTCAACAACGCCTATCGCGACAAGATCGGGGCCTCCGGGCTGGTGTTCTCCGGAACCTCACCGGACGGTCATCTGGTCGAGTTCGTCGAGTATCCGCCGTCGGTGCATCCGTTCCTGGTCGCCACCCAGGCGCACCCCGAGCTCAAGAGCCGTCCGACCCGGCCGCATCCGTTGTTCCGGGCGTTCATCGAGGCGGCTCTGAAATACAAGGCGGAGGAACGGCTTCCGGTCGAGCTGGGCGAGTACGAACTCGACGATGCCGACGCAGATGCCGCTGCCGAGCCCGGGGCAGTCGACGCGACGGCCGGACACGCCGCCGACCACGCCGAGGAGAAGGGCGCTTGAGCGAAGCCGATTCGGCGCACGGGGGCGACACGGTCGGAACGCACGAGTTCACCGTCGCGGGCAGTCGCACCGTCTACGACGGTGCGATCCTGTCGCTGCGTGTCGACGACGTGCGGATGCCGGGTGGACAGGCGGCCGAGCGGGAGGTCGTGGAGCACTTCGGCGCGGTGGCGGTCATGGCGCGCGACGACACGGGGCGGATCGCGATGATCCGTCAGTACCGGCATCCGATCGGTCGCCGACTGCTCGAGATCCCCGCGGGCCTGCTCGACGCCGGTCCCGGGGAGAGCGCCCTCGACGCGGCGCGTCGGGAACTCGCCGAGGAGGTCGACCTGGCCGCCGACCGATGGCGCGTGCTGGTGGATCTCGACCTGTCTCCCGGGTTCACCGACGAGGCGTTGCGGCTCTACCTGGCCGAGGGGCTGCGGACCCTCGACGCGGCCGAACGGCACGACGAGGAGGCCGACCTCTCCGTGGAGTGGCTGGACCTCGACGATGCGGTGACCCGGGTGCTGGGTGGGGAGATCGTGAACGCCACCGCCGTCGCAGGCATCCTCGCGCTCGCCGCGGTCGATCGGGGCGGTGTCGAGGTGCGTGATATCGATGCCCCGTGGACCGACGAACCGACGGCGCTGCGCGATCGCCGGTCCCGCCGGTGACGGGGGCTCTCGTGAGCAGTCCGAGCACCGCCGACCAGGTCGTCCGCTACCTCGATCACCTGACGGTGGAGCGCGGGGCGGCGGCGAACACGGTCAGTTCGTATCGGCGTGACCTGGGCAGGTACGAGCACTATCTGGTCACCCGTGGGATCGACGGTCTCGACGCGGTGACCGAGAGCGATGTGCGTGAGTTCCTGGTGGACCTGCGCCGCGGTGACCCCGACACCGGCGCGATGCCGTTGGCGGACAGCTCGATCGCCCGAACCCTGGTGGCAGTGCGTGGCTTCCACAAGTTCGCCGCTGCCGAGGGAGTGGTCGGCACGGACGTGGCCCACGCGGTCCGCCCGCCCCGTCCGGCACGGCGGTTGCCCAAATCGTTGCCGGTCGACGAGGTGATCGCGATCCTGGAATCGGCGGGCGCCGCCGATCATCCGCGCGCGCTTCGCGATCGGGCCCTGCTCGAACTGCTCTACAGTTGCGGCGCGCGGATCTCCGAGGCGATCGCTCTCGATGTCGACGACATCGACACGGAGTCGCGGGCCGTGCGACTGCGCGGCAAGGGTGGCAAGGAGAGGGTCGTGCCGGTCGGCGGTCCGGCGATCGACGCACTCGAGGCCTATCTCGTGCGTGGGCGTCCGGCGCTGGTGCGTCGGTCCGAGCCGGCGCTGTTCCTGAACGCGCGCGGGGGCCGTCTGTCGCGGCAGAGCGCCTGGCAGGTGCTCTCGGATGCCGCGCAACGCGCGGGCCTGGACAAGGCGGTGTCGCCGCACACCTTGCGCCACAGTTTCGCCACCCATCTGCTCGACGGCGGCGCGGACGTACGCGTGGTCCAGGAACTGCTCGGCCACGCGTCGGTGACCACCACGCAGGTCTACACCCTCGTCACCGTGAACACGATGCGCGAGGTGTACGCCACGGCACATCCGCGGGCGCGATGACCATCGATCGCGACGCCGACTCACAGATCAACGGCACCGACGTCGGCGATGCTCCGACGGTTCGGGACGATGACGCACTAATGTTGTGGCAGGAGTTGGACTTCTACCAGGCGGGCACGGCCGGTACGAGCGAAGGGAGCGGCGGACACGTGAGCATCCCCGGGGAATCGCGGTCGGCCGCCTCTCATGGGCAATACCGCATCGCGGTCTCACCCCGTGTCGATGTCGACGAGGACAACGATCACGACGGCGAACTGGGCCCGACCGGCCGGCCATACCGTCCGGTGCCCGAACCGACCCCGCTGGACCGGCATGGGCCCGCGACGGTCGTCGCCGTGTGCAACCAGAAGGGTGGGGTCGGCAAGACCACCTCGACGATCAATCTGGGTGCCGCACTGGCCGAGTACGGGCGTCGCGTACTGCTCGTCGACCTGGATCCGCAGGGTGCGTTGTCGGCGGGCCTTGGCGTACCGCATCACGACCTCGACGAGACCGTCTACAACCTCCTGGTCCCGCCGCAGGCGTCGACCGACGACGTCCTGATGCGCACACGTATCGACGGGCTCGACCTGTTGCCGAGCAACATCGACCTATCCGCCGCGGAGATCCAGCTGGTCACGGAGGTGGGGCGCGAACAGTCCCTGGCCCGTGCGCTGCATCCTGTGCTCGATCGATACGACTTCGTGCTGATCGACTGCCAGCCGTCGCTCGGTCTGCTGACCGTCAACGCGCTGGCCTGTGCCGACACCGTCATCATCCCGATGGAGTGCGAATACTTCAGCCTGCGTGGTCTGGCCCTGCTCACCGACACCGTCGACAAGGTGCGTGACCGGCTGAATCCGCGTCTGGACCTCGGCGGCATCCTGGTGACCATGTTCGATGCACGCACCCTGCACTCGCGTGAGGTGATGGCACGTGTGGTCGAGGTGTTCGGTGAGGCCGTGTACGACACAGTGATCAGTCGGACCGTGCGGTTCCCGGAGACCAGTGTCGCCGGTGAACCGATCACCTCCTGGGCGCCGAAGTCGGCGGGTGCCAAGGCCTATCGAGCTCTCGCCCGTGAGGTCATCGCTCGTAACACCCGCCACACATGATCGACGACCCGGATCCGCCGACCGCGGTGGCCGAGCCGGTGTCCGAAGGCGCGACGGAGACCGCGGAGGTCACCGACGACCAGTCCGGTTTCCGGGTACGTCTGCCGAACTTCGAGGGTCCGTTCGATCTGCTGCTGAACCTGATCAGCCAGCATCGTCTCGATGTCACCGAGGTGGCGTTGCACGAGGTCACCGACGATTTCATCGCGTACACGCGCGAACTCGGTGCCGAGATGGGTCTGGAACAGACCACCGAGTTCCTGGTGGTCGCGGCGACACTGCTCGACCTCAAGGCCGCGCGGCTGCTGCCGTCCGGGGAGATCGACGACCCGGAAGACCTGGCCCTGCTGGAAGCCCGCGATCTGCTGTTCGCCCGCCTGCTGCAGTACCGCGCCTACAAACAGGTCGCCGCGCTGTTCGGCGAGCTGGAAGCGGCTGCGCTGCAACGGTACCCACGGGCGGTATCGCTCGAGCCGCATTTCACCGAGCTGTTGCCGGAGGTGACCCTGGGGGTCGATGCGGCGAAGTTCGCGGAGGTGGCGGCCGCCGCGATGACGCCACGACCGGTGCCCACAGTCGGGCTCGACCACCTGCACGACATGCACAAGGTGTCGGTGCCCGCGCAGGCCCGACGCATCGCCGAGCTGCTCACCGCGCATTCGGGGGACTGGCTCACCTTCGGGCAGCTCATCGAGGAATGCGAGAACGGGCTCGAGGTGGTCGGACGATTCCTCGGCCTCCTCGAACTGTTCCGTGAGCGGGCGATCACCTTCGAACAACCCGAGGCTCTCGGTGAGCTGCGGGTGAGCTGGACCGGCGACCGAGACGTCGAGGACGTGAACATCGACAGGGCAGAGGACTACGGATGAGCGACGACGATCTCGCCGATCACGCACATGTCACCGACGACACCGCATCGCCGGCGGACCCGCCGGAACCCGAAGACCGACCGCCGGGCGATGATGTGGCCGCGACGGGGGCACAAGTCGGTGAGCAGACGGCCATCGAGGTGGACGAATCGGTCACACTCGACGACGCCGAGTTACGGGCGGCACTCGAGGCGGTCCTCCTCATAGTCGACTCCCCGGTGAGTGCGGCGGAACTGGCGACCGCGGTCGGCGATGACCGCCTGCGGGTCGAGGCCATGCTCGGTCGAATGTCCGACGATCTCACCTCGGCGCGCAGCGGCATCGACCTGCGGTACGCCGGTGACGGCTGGCGCTTCTACACCCGCGCCGACTATGCGCCGTACGTCGAGCGTCTGCTGCTCGACGGTGCGCGGTCCAAACTGACACGCGCAGCACTGGAAACGCTGGCGGTGATCGCTTACCGGCAGCCGGTGAGTCGCGCCCGGGTGAGCGCGATCCGCGGTGTCAACGTGGACGGGGTGATCCGCACGTTGGTCGCCCGCGGACTGATCAACGAGATGGGGACCGACCCACAGACCACCGCCACGATGTACGGCACCACCGAACTGTTCCTCGAACGACTCGGCCTCGCGTCCTTGAGCGAACTGCCCGATCTGGCGCCGCTGCTCCCCGATGTCGACGTCATCGACGACCTCGACGAGGAACTGTCGTCCGACCCACGATTCGCCAAACTCGGTGCTCACCGGTCAGACTCGATGGGGAACGATTCCACCGGGCTCGACACCGACGACGTGTCGGCGGTCAGCCCGGACACCGACGATCAGGACTGATTCACATGGCATCCGCTGGCCGAGACGGCACACCGGGCCCGCGCAAGAAGCCGGCGCGAGCGCAGAAGACGGGCAAGAAACCCGCCTCCCAAAAGAACCCGAAGTCGGGCGGCAAGGTCGCCGGACGGGGGAGCGCAGGCGCTGCGAACGCGGGGCGAAGCACCAAGAAGACGCACCGAAAGGGATCGTCGAAACCCGATGTGACCTCGGGAAAGGTGCGTTTGAACAACGCCCGTCCGGCCCGTCATCAGACCGCCGGACCCGATACCTCCGAAGCCGGCGCCACCTATGTTGCCGACGGCGTGCGCCTGCAGAAGGTCCTCGCGGCGGCCGGTGTCGCGTCCCGGCGTGGAGCCGAGGAACTGATCGCCGCCGGCCGCGTCGAGGTCGACGGTGAAGTGGTCACCGAGCAGGGACTGCGGATCAATCCCGACACCGCGATCATCCGCGTCGACGGCGCCCGGGTGGTCATCGACGAGACCCGCCAATACCTCGCACTGAACAAACCCAAGGGTTGGCAGTCCACCATGGCCGACGATCAAGGCCGTCCGTGCGTGGGCGACATCGTCGCCGAACGGGTGATGGCCGGGCAGCGACTGTTCCACGTCGGTCGTCTCGACGCGGACACCGAGGGGCTGCTGCTGTTGACCAACGACGGTGAACTCGCGCATCGCCTGATGCATCCCTCCTATGAGGTGCCCAAGACCTACCTGGCCACCGTGCGAGGTGAGGTGCCGCGTTCCCTGAGCCGGACACTGCGCAACGGTGTCGAGCTCGACGACGGCCCGGTCGCCGTGGACAGTTTCACCGCACTCGAGGTGTACGAGGGGCAGTCGCTGGTGCGGTTGACCCTGCACGAGGGCCGCAACCGGATCGTGCGACGCATGA
This sequence comes from Gordonia sp. CPCC 206044, assembly GCF_048537895.1. Taxonomy (NCBI): domain Bacteria; kingdom Bacillati; phylum Actinomycetota; class Actinomycetes; order Mycobacteriales; family Gordoniaceae; genus Gordonia; species Gordonia sp. CPCC 206044. Next base: position 3,074 of record NZ_JBCLVL010000029.1, on the reverse strand, counting down.
TGGAAGAAGTCGGCTTCCCGGTGACCAGCCTGGTGCGCACCCACATCGGTGCGGTCGCCCTCGGCGAACAGCGTCCCGGCAGCCTGCGGGTGCTCGGGCGCGACGAGGTCGGCGCCCTCTACAAGGCGGTGGGAATGTGAGTGACGACGTCACCACCCGCGTCATCGCGATCGATGGGCCTGCCGGGACCGGCAAGTCGTCGGTCACCAGCCTGCTCGCCCATCGTGTCGGTGCCCGCCAACTCGACACCGGCGCCATGTACCGCGCCGCCACCCTCGCCGTCTTGAACGCCGGTGTGGCGCTCGATGATCCGGCGGCCGTAGCGGATGTGGTCGAACGTGCGGAGATTTCCCTCGACGGCGCGGTCACCCTTCTCGACGGCGTCGACGTGTCCCGCGACATCCGTACCGACGCGGTCACCGAAGCGGTGTCAGCGGTGTCGGCGGTGCCGGCGGTGCGCACCAAACTCGTTGCGGTACAACGCCGTGAGGCCGAGGGCGAATTCGTCGTCGTCGAAGGACGGGACATCGGGACGGTGGTGTTCCCGGACGCCGATCTCAAGGTGTATCTCACCGCATCCCCGGAGGCGCGGGCCACGCGTCGCCACCGCCAGAACCTGGCCGCCGGGCGCGACAGCGATTACGCCGATGTCCTCGCCGGCGTGAACAGGCGCGACCATCTCGACTCGACGCGGGCGGTGTCGCCGCTGCGTCCGGCCGACGACGCGGTCCTCGTCGACACCAGCGACCTGACCCTCGAGCAGGTGCTCGACACCCTCGACGGCCTGGTCCGCGATCGGATCGGAGTGCAATCGTGACCGAACAGAATTCCGTCGGCGACGATCTCGCGGTGCCCGGCGACGGCACCTGGTCGGACGAAACCGACTGGGACATGGTCGAAGTCGATGCCGAGGGCAATCTCGTCGACGCCACCCCGATGCCGGTGGTGGCGATCGTCGGGCGGCCCAACGTCGGCAAATCGACGTTGGTGAACCGAATCCTCGGCCGACGCGAAGCCGTCGTCGAAGACATCCCCGGAGTGACCCGGGACCGCGTGTCCTACACCGCGAACTGGTCGGGACGCCGTTTCACCGTGGTCGACACCGGCGGTTGGGAACCCGACGCCAAGGGGCTGCAGCAGGCGGTGGCGCGGCAGGCCGAGCAGGCGATGTCCACGGCCGATGCCATCGTGCTCGTCGTCGACGGCACGGTCGGCGCGACGGCGACCGACGAAGCCGTCGCACGGGTGCTACGGCGATCCTCGACGCCGGTCATCCTGGCGGCCAACAAGATCGACAGCGAACGTGCCGAAGCCGATGCCGCAGCGCTGTGGTCGCTGGGACTCGGTGAACCGCACACGATCTCGGCCGCGCACGGACGCGGTGCCGGTGATCTGCTCGACGTCATCCTGGGCGCGCTGCCGGAGACGCCGCGCGAACAGTCGGCGACCCTGGGCGGACCGCGTCGTGTCGCGCTCGTCGGAAAGCCCAACGTCGGCAAGAGCTCTCTGCTGAACAAGCTGGCCGGGTCCACCCGGTCCGTCGTCGACAACGTGGCGGGTACCACCGTCGACCCGGTCGACGAACTGGTCGAACTGGGCGGCAAGACATGGCAGTTCGTGGACACCGCGGGTCTGCGCCGCAAGGTGCGCACGGCGTCGGGCCACGAGTACTACGCGTCGCTGCGCACGCGATCTGCGCTCGAGGCGGCCGAGGTGGCCATCCTGCTGATCGACGCATCGGAGCCGATCACCGAACAGGACCTGCGGGTGCTGTCCATGGTGATCGACAGTGGTCGCGCATTGGTCATCGCCTTCAACAAGTGGGATCTCGTCGACGAGGACCGTCGCTACCAGCTCGACAAGGAGATCGACCGCGAGTTGGCGCGCGTGCCGTGGGCACGGCGGGTCAACATCTCGGCGTCGACAGGCCGGTCGGTACAGAAGCTGGTGCCCGCTCTCGAGGGTGCGTTGGAGTCCTGGGACAAGCGTGTGGGTACCGGGCGGCTCAACAATTGGCTCAAAGAGGTCATCGCGGCAACCCCGCCGCCGCTGCGCGGCGGTCGGCAACCGCGGGTCATGTTCGCCACGCAGGCGACCACCCGACCGCCGACGTTCGTGTTGTTCACCACCGGGTTCCTGGAGGCCGGCTACCGACGCTTCCTGGAACGGCGTCTGCGTGAGGAATTCAACTTCGACGGGTCGCCGGTCCGGGTCAACGTCCGGGTGCGCGACAAGCGGGAGCAGCGGCGTAAGCGCTGAGCTCGCGGTGGCCGCTTCGCGCCGTGCGGGGCCGGCGGCAAATGCGCGGCTGTGAGGCGGCGATCGTGACATACTCTCGCACGTGCTCATCATCGGAATCATCTTGTTCGGGGCGCTCATCGGCGCCGGTGCACAGCTGATCCTCGGTCGCGGTGTCAAAGGCATCGACTGGGGTCTCGCGTTGGTCGCCGGCCTGGTCGGTTCCTTCGTCGGCGGGCTGCTCATCACGTTGTTGGCCGGTGACGGCTTGGCGTTCAAGCCGAGCGGCATCATCGGCTCGATCGTCGGCGCAATCCTGGTGACCGGTGGCTGGCTGTGGTTCCGCGGGCGGTCCAAGGCCGCCTGATCGTCTCGGGCAGGGTCGCGCCCTGTCGTGTGCATTCGTTTTGCGTAGCCACCTCATCTCGCGGTTGCCACCTTCGCGCGCGCGAAGGTGGCAACCGCGAGATGAGGTGGTTGGCTTCGGGCTACCCAGCTGGTGCGTTTGCCAGCTCCTGTCGGTGCCGACGAGAGCGCATTGATCGCCCCGGGGTGCGTGGCCCCGACGACACGCCTGACCAGGCGATTGGTTCGAAGTCACCGTCGTCGGCTAGGCTCTTCTACGCCTCGTGATTCGAGGTAACGGGCTGTGGCGCAGTTTGGTAGCGCACCTGACTGGGGGTCAGGTGGTCGCAGGTTCAAATCCTGTCAGCCCGACGTTGTGGCCAGTACTTATGTGCTGGCCACTGTCAGTTCCGCCGAATGCGTGTTCAGGGTTAATGGCCAAAATGTGTGTATGGCTGTCGGCGTGTCTTGGTCGGGTTAGCGTGATCGTC
>NZ_JBCLVL010000028.1:0-18852 GCF_048537895.1 Gordonia sp. CPCC 206044 | reverse complement strand
GCAGCGCGCCAAATCTTCCGAATCCTCGAGCACCCACCCGCTTGACCGAACATAGGAGCGTCCCCCGCTAGTCGCGCCGGAACAGCTCCGCGAACCGGTTGGCGGTGTCGAAGGCGACCGTGCGACCATTTGCGGCCACTCGTCGCAGCGGCCCGGGCGGCTCCGGCAGTCGCACCGTGACGACGTCGCCGCGTGTGACCTGACCGGGCACGACGACATCCGCGTACACGCCGAGATAGCGGTCGGCGGTGGTGGCGACGGCGCGGGTCAGTCGTTTGTCGAGCGGTAGATCGACGTGCTCCCGGCTGGGTACGACACATCGAACGGTGCGCATCACGACGTGCAGCCGGACGGTACCGAACTCGATGGTGGCTGCGGGCCAAGCGGATTCGGGCAATCCGTCGTCGGCGCCACCAATCAGGATGTTCGGGCGGAAGCGACGTGGGTCGACGTGGTCGTCGCCGAGTGTCTCGGCGATGGTGGCGACGCTGGACTCGGTGAGCAGGTGGACCGGGCACAGGTCGACGAAACTTCCCGGCGGCGTGGCGTTTCGGGTGAGAGTGGCCAACGCCCGGGCATTCATGTCGGAGATCTTCGGTAGCCGTTCGTCCGGGGCGATCCCCAGATCACGGGTCAGAGCCCGCGGAGTGAGCGTGCCGATCCGTTCGCGCCAGGGCAACCGGTGGGTATGCGGATCATCCGGAAGCGAGACGAGCCGGACGTCGCGGTCCAGCGCCGCCGACAACACGTCGTGGATGTCGGGATCGTCGCTGTGGTGATCGACGCCGGACGGGTCGGTGATGATCACCGGCGGCACCTGCCCGGGCCCCGAATTCGGCTCGGGCGCAATCGGGTAGCGTGCCCGGAACCGCAACAGGGCTGGTAGTCGGCGGGCGGACGCGGTGGTGTTGCGTTCCACGTCGTGCACCGCCCAGAGCCGATCGCCGCGCACGCCGCGACGATCGATCGCGAGGGTGTCGAGAGCCTCTCCGCCCATCGACTTGACCGGATGACGCCAGAGACCGGTCACCCTGATCCCACGGTTGTCCGATGTGGGCATCGGCCTCACCCCTTCGCTGCTGCCGCGGCGAGATCACGGCACGCGTGATCTCGCCGGTCCGACGTCGAATCCCGGCTCGGGCCATCGACCCTGATCCGTGAGGATATCCCGATCAGCGTGCGGGAAGAGGTTTCGGTCAGAGCCAGCGGGGTGGCGGGACGTCGTCGGGATTGGCGATCCCGTCGGTCGAGCGCCCGCACATCCACCCGACGACGGCGGCAAGGGTGCCGATGACCTGCGAACGCGCACCATCGAATGCGGGGTCGACATCGGTCGGCGCCCCGTCGTCGACGACCAGCCGGAGCCGACCACCCGCGGACTGACGCCGCCACGCCCCGAGCACGTCATCGAACAAGCTGACGAGGATCGGTTCGCCGAAACCGTCGAAGGTCGCACCGGACCCGAGGTCCACCGTGTGGATCCACACCTCACGGGTGCGCATCCACGCGGTCTCCGACGCCGCGACGGTGCGTCCCTGAATGGTGCGGACCGGGAAATCCCAACGGTCGGCGGCCAGGTGTCGCCAGCCTTCGTCGAGCCGGGCGGCGGTGTGATCGAACAGGTTCCGCAGCGCGGCTGCCGAAAGTGTTGCACCTTCTTCGATCTCGGTGTTGCGCTGTTGCGCCGACGGATACATCGGGGTCTCGACCCCGGTACTCGCCCAGGTCACGAGATTCGTCAGCGCGGCGGCGTTGTAGCCGACATGGGCGACGAGGTGTTTGCGCGACCATCCCGGCAGAGACGACGGCTCGTCGAGGTCGCCGTCGGAGATGCCGGCGAGATGCCGGGCGAACCAGGACGTTCCCTCGCGCGCGATCGTCAATCGCTCGTCGAGCGGCAGCTCACCGAATCCGACGTGAGAAGTGTTGTCCGACATGATCGCCACGTTACCGCTACTTGACAACGGTCTTGTTCCGCACGGTTCCGAGACCGTCGACGGTGACCTCGACGGTCCGACCGTCGCCGATGTAGCGGGCAGGCTTACGGGCGTGTCCGACGCCTCCGGTGGTGCCGGTGATCACCACATCGCCCGGATTGAGCGTGACGATGTGGGAGATGTATTCGACGAGTGGGGCGGGCTTGAAGACCAGGTCGTCGGTGGTCGAGGCCTGCATGACCTCACCGTCGAGGCGGGTCTCGATGCGGCTGCCGAGCTCGTAGTCGGTGTCGAGCCATGGGCCGAATCCGCTCGACTTCTCGAAGTTCTTGCCCTGATCCCATTGCAGGGTGCGGTACTGGTAGTCGCGCATGGTGTAGTCGTTGATCACCGAGTAGCCGGCGATGTGGGCGTCGGCGTCCGCGGCGGCGACCTGATAGGCCTTGCGGCCGATGACGACGGCAAGCTCGGCTTCCCAGTCGAGCTGTCCGGCAGCGTAATCCGGGACCACCACGTCGTCGTAGGGGCCGGTCAACGCGTCGGCGACCTTGAGGAACAAGGTCGGGTACTCGGGCAGGTCGCGTCCCATCTCCTTGATGTGCGAAGCGTAGTTGAGTCCGACGCAGAACATCTTGCCGGGCGCCGGGACCACCGGCGCGTAGTCGGCGTCGTCGAGGGAGACGGTGGGGCCGGTGGCGTTCGCGGCCACAGACTTCCAGTCGTCGGCCGCGAGGAGCGCTCCGAGGTCGGTGTAGCCGTCGATGACGGTGGCGGTGGTGTCGTCGACGCGGACGGCTGCGGTGGTGCCGTCGATGCGCAGGGTGGCGAGTTTCATGTGGGTCTCCTTGGCATTGTTGTGGTTTCGGGGTCTCGATACGCGTCGGGCTCGCGGGCTCGCTCGTCGCTACTCGACCGGCGGGTGGGGTGGTGTGGTGGGGTCGCTCGTGGCTGCTCGGCTGGCGGGTGGGGTGGTGTGGTGGGGTCGCTCGTCGCTACCCGGCCGGCGAGTGGGTGGTCAGTGGTGGATGTGGGTGCGGTCGAAGTGCAGGCGCTCCATGATCGGGGCGTCGGAGAAGGCGAACAGGTCGATGCCGGAGTCGGAGGCCAGCGACCACGGCACCCATGACGGCACCACCACGAGGTCGCCCTTGGCGAGGGTGGTGGTCTCGTCGCCGAGGGTGATGTCGCCGTCGCCGTCGAAGACCTGGAACACCGACGATCCGACGTCGCGGCGCACCGCGGTCCGCGAGCCTGCGCGCAGCCGGTGGAACTCGGCCCGGATCGTCGGCATGACGTCGCCACCGGTGGTCGGATTGGTGTAGCGCACCGCTGCGTGCCCGGGTTCGACGGTGGCGGCGTGCCCCTGTTCCTCGAGCGAGAGCTGTTCGCGCAGAGCGGCATCCGTGTGTTCCCACCGGTAGGCGGCGATCGGGGAACTGGACTGGGCGTCCAATCCGATCAGCGGGCGCAACCCGGGGTGGCTCCAGAGGCGCTCGGAACGCGAGATGCTTGGCGTCGACTCGTCGGTCACGCCATCGGAACCGAACTCGAAGAAGCCGGTGTCGCTGTAGTGGACGAACGGGATGTCGAGGCCGTCGACCCACACCATCGGATGGTCGGTCTCGTTGTGGTGACCGTGGAAGTTCCACCCGGGGGTGAGCAGGAAGTCGCCGCGTCGCATGGCGACCGGGTCGCCGTTGACGACGGTCCACACACCTTCGCCCTCGACGACGAACCGAAAGGCGTTCTGGCTGTGACGATGCTCGGGTGCCGTCTCGCGCGGACCGAGGTACTGGATCGCGGCCCACAGTGTCGGGCTCACATACGGGCGGCCGCCGAGGCCCGGATTCGCCAGTGCGATCGCCCGGCGTTCACCACCGCGACCCACCGGGACCAGACGGCCGGCCTGTTCCGCGAGCGGCAGCAGCGCGTTCCATCGCCACACGTACGGGACTGCGGCCGGCGACGGCGTCATGGGCATGAGATCGCCGAGTTGCGTCCAGAGCGGGTTCAGATGCGCGGCCTCGAACGAGGCGTACAGGGAGTCGAGGGCTGCCTGCTCGGATTCGGGGTCGTTGCCGTCGGGCGATCGTCCGGCCGGGTTGCTGACGGTGCTGGTCATCATCGATCTCCAAGGTCGGTGTGGCGGAGCTCATGGATGCGGGTCAGCGTATGGGTGGGCAGCGATCGCACTCGACAATCTTCTTGACAGCAGAAATCTAAGTCGACGGTGCTGTGAGCACGCGGATACTGCAGGCAACCGCGGGTGCGTGGAGGTGCCGCGTGTGCGGTCCGGCATTGGCCTCGCGCCCTTGTCAGGGCTCGATGTCGGCGATCTCGATCTCGATCTCGCGGACGCACCGCCGCAATTGGCCGATCAGAGGTCCGCGGATGTGCTGCTCGTAACGGTTCGCCGGCACCGCGACGGTCACCGCGCCGACCGCGTCGCCCTTGCCGTTGTGGATCGCCATGCCGAACGCCGCCACACCGTCCTCGGACTGCTCGAGGTTGATGCCTAGCCTGCTGTCGCGAACGCCGCTTAACTGTCGCCGGAACTCGTCGAACTCGGCACGCGACAGTCGTGAATCGGTGTCGTCGGGGTCGTCTTCCCGATCGGGCCGCAGGTAGAGCTGTGCCAGCACACCCTCGTCGAGTTCGGCGAGCAACGCTCGACCGCCCGCGGTGCGGTGTGCATCGAGGACCTGGCCCTGCCGGTCGCCGACGCGCAGGATCGACGGCGCCTGCACCGAGTAGAGGAAGCGGGCCTGGGTTCCCACGCGGATGACCAGATTGGTGGTCTCACCACTGCGTGCGGTGAGCGCCTCCATGTACGGCCGTACCCGATCGGTGAGATCTCGAGTCCAACCCTGCCGCGCCGGACCTGCGCCCATCGCCGGCCCGGGATGGTAGCGGCGGTGCTCGTCCTGGACCGCGAATCCGCGGTAGACGAGCATCGCGAGAAGTCGGTGCGCCGTCGAGTTGGCGACGCCGAGTTCGGTGGCCGCGTCGGACAGCCGCAGCGCCCCGACGTCGCGCAGCATCTCGAGGAGTCGTAGCGCGTTGTCGACCGAGGTGATGGTGTACGACGGCCGCTCGATCACACGTTTCTGCACAACAGAACTGTATTGCCTCGGTCTTGTGGTGTCCATCACCGTGTTCTCCGTGACCGCCCGGCGACGGCTGTGCTCGCGGTCCGCTCTCAACCCCGATTCATCCACAGTCAGGAGCGCGCGATGTCGTCTCTTTCCCAGTCCAGAGTCCTGATCGCGGGCGGCGGCATCGGCGGTGCGGCGGCGGCCCTCGCGATGGCGCGCAAGGGCGCATCGGTCACGCTCTTCGAGAAGTCCGCGGAATTCGGTGAGGTCGGTGCCGGGCTGCAGATCGGTCCGCACGGTTCCCGCATGCTCGAGGCATGGGGTCTGCTCGACGCGGCTCTGGCCCGCGGTGTGCTGCCCGGCAATCTCGTGTTCCGCGACGCCGTGACGAGTGCCGAACTCACACGGTTGAACCTGGGGGCCGAGTTCCGAGCGCGGTACGGCGGACCGTATTTCGTCATTCACCGCAGCGATCTGCACGCGCTGCTCATCGAGGCGGCCCGCGCGGCCGGTGCCGAGTTGCTCACCGGGCAGACCGTCACCGACGTCGTCACCGAGCACAGCCGTGCCGTGCTCAGCACGGCCGACGGCGTGGCGCACGAGGCCGACGTGGTGCTGGCCATGGACGGGCTCAAGTCGCGGCTGCGCGCCAAGATCTCCGACGACGAGCCGGTGGCGTCCGGCTACGTCGCCTACCGTGGAACGTTTCCGATGAGCGAGGTGCCCGAAGGCGAGGGCATCACCGACGTCGTCGGCTACATCGGGCCGCATTGCCACTTCATCCAGTACCCGCTGCGTGGCGGCGCCATGCTGAACCAGGTCGCCGTGTTCGAGTCGGACGGCTACCGGCAGGGGCTGCAGGAGTGGGGCGGGCCAGACGAATTGGCGCACGCCTACGACCACTGCCATCCGACGGTGCAGTCGGCGACCGATCACCTGTGGAAGGACCGCTGGTGGCCGATGTACGACCGTGAGCCGATCGAGAACTGGGTCGACGGCCGGATGATCCTGCTCGGCGACGCCGCCCACCCGCCGCTGCAGTATCTGGCGTCGGGTGCGGTGATGGCGATCGAGGATGCGAAGTGCATCGCCGACTACGCGGAGGAACACCTCGAGCTCGGCGGTGTCGACGCCTGGGATCGCACGCTGGCCGCGGTCAACGCCGAACGGGCTCCGCGCTGCAATCGCATCCTCACCACGGGCCGGATGTGGGGCGAGTTGTGGCACCTCGACGGCACCGCGCGGATCGCGCGCAACGAGCTGTTCCGTACCCGTGACACGTCGAGCTACAAGTACACCGACTGGTTGTGGGCGTACTCGAGCGATCGCGCGCGTGGAGCCCGGCCGGTGGCATCCTCCGTCTGACCGCACGGGGCCGACGAACCATCACGGGGCCGACGAACCATCACGGGGCCGACGAACCATCACGGGGCCGACGAACCATCACGGGGCCGACGAACCATCACGGGGCCGACGAACCATCACGGGGCCGACGAACCATCACGGGGCCGACGAACAATGCTGCCCGCGCCGGAGAACCGGCGCGGGCAGCGATGCGTGGATGGCTGAGCTGGACTCAGACGGTGTCGGTGCTGTGGTCCTCGGTCGTGGAGGCGGCGGTGGTGGTGGTGGTGGTGGTGGTGGTGTCGACGGCCTTCTTGGCAGCCCGACGACGTCGATACCACTCGATGAACATCGGTGCCACCGACAGCAGCACGATCAGGATGAAGATCGGCTCGATCAGCTTCTGCACGATCTCGAAACCGCCGAGCCAGTAGCCCAGCAGCGTGATGCCCGCGCCCCAGACGATGGCGCCGACCACGTTGTAGACCAGGAACACGCCGAACTTCATCCGGGCGGCGCCCGCGACGATGGGCGCAATGGTGCGGACGATCGGCACGAAGCGGGCCATGAAGATGGTGATCGGCCCGTGCTTCTCGAAGAAGTCGTGCGCCTCGGTGAGGTAGCGCTCCTTGAGGAAGCGGGCGTCGGGTTTGAACATGCTCGTGCCGAGGTAGCGGCCGATCCAATAGCCGATCTGCCCGCCGATGATGGCGGCGATCGGGATGAAGATGAGCAGCTGCCACAGGGAGGCGAACTTGTCGATGCCCTCCTTGCCACCTGCCGCCACGACCATGCCGGCGACGAAGAGTAGTGAGTCACCGGGCAGCACCGGGAAGAGGACTCCGGACTCGATGAGGATCACCAACAGCAGGCCCCAGAATGCCCAGGCTCCGAACCAGGAGAGGACGTTGATGGGGTCGAGGATGCCGGGCAATGCAACCGCGGTCGTCGTGGTCTGGGCGAGGGCGGATTCGATCACGGAAGCCAAGGGTACCCGGCAAAGCTGTAGAAACGCTTACCGCCGCCGCACCTGCGGAAATCGGACATATCCGTCGCAGGGTCGATCTCACCGCCGCAAACGCGCGACCGCGTATCGATCCGGCCGCGTGGGGCTCGGATGCTCGCGCCCGACTATCGGAAGTGCCACGCGCGGCGGCGCCCGACGCGAGAGAATCTGAGCATGAGCGAATTCAACGACTGGAACAACCAGATCATCGACGAGTTCCGCGCCAACGAGGGGCGCGTCGGCGGCAACTTCGAAGGCGCCCCGATGCTGCTCGTGCATCACGTGGGCCGTAAGTCGGGCAAGCAGAGCGTGACACCGATGATGTACCTGCCCGACGAGCAGGACCCCGACACGATCTACGTGTTCGCCTCCAAGGCCGGCGCCCCGACGAACCCTGCGTGGTACTTCAACCTCACCACCGCGGCCCGGGCAACGGTCGAACGTGGCACCGAGACCTACGACGTCACCGTCGACGAGGTGACCGGAGCCGATCGGGATCGCATCTACGGCGAACAGGCCCGCCTCTATCCGGGCTTCGCCGACTACGAGAAGAAGACCGCAGGCGTCCGAACGATTCCGGTTCTCGCGCTGCACCGCGCATAAGGATACTCCGGGGCGACACCGCGGCGACGTGACGTCGGGTCCGTGCTGCGCCATCGCACGGCGGTGCGGGGCGTCACGCCCAGCGCGATGGGGTGACGGGGCACATCCTTCCGGTCCGGTACCTGCCATACTGTCTGCGACCTGGCAACCCGCTCGAGCGGGAGATACCCCAACGGTTGGAGGACTCGGCGATGCCCATCGCAACCCCAGAGCAATACGCGGAAATGTACGAGAAAGCGAAAGCGGGGGGCTATGCGTTCCCGGCGATCAACTGCACCTCGTCGTCGACGATCAACGCGGCCATCAAGGGCTTCGCGGACGCCGGTAGCGACGGCATCATCCAGTTCTCCACCGGTGGTGCGGAGTTCGGTTCGGGCCTCGGTGTGAAGGACATGGTGACCGGTGCCGTGGCGCTCGCCGAGTTCGCACACGTCGTCGCAGCGAAGTACGACGTGACCATCGCCCTGCACACCGACCACTGCCCCAAGGACAAGCTGGACACCTACGTCCGTCCGCTGCTGGCGATCTCGCAGGAGCGTGTGGACGCGGGCAAGAACCCGCTGTTCCAGTCGCACATGTGGGACGGCAGCGCTGTCCCGCTCGACGAGAACCTGACCATCGCGCAGGAACTGCTCGCCAAGGCTGCGGCCGCCAAGATCATCCTGGAGTGCGAGATCGGTGTCGTCGGTGGTGAAGAGGACGGCGTCGAGGCGGAGATCAACGACAAGTTGTTCACCACCCCCGAGGACTTCGAGAAGACCGTCGACGCGCTCGGCGCCGGTGAGAAGGGCAAGTACCTGCTCGCCGCGACCTTCGGCAACGTCCACGGCGTGTACAAGCCCGGCAACGTGAAGCTGCGTCCCGACGTGCTGAAGACCGGTCAGGAGGTCGCCGTCAAGAAGCTCGGTCTCGCCGAGGGTGCCAAGCCGTTCGACTTCGTCTTCCACGGCGGTTCCGGCTCGCTGAAGAGCGAGATCGAGGAAGCCCTCAGCTACGGCGTCGTGAAGATGAACGTCGACACCGACACCCAGTACGCGTTCACCCGTCCGGTTGCCGGGCACATGTTCGCGAACTACGACGGTGTGCTGAAGATCGACGGCGACGTGGGCAACAAGAAGACCTACGATCCGCGCGTGTGGTCGAAGAAGGCCGAGACCTCGATGTCGGAGCGCGTCGTCGAGGCGTGCACCGACCTGAAGTCGGTGGGCAAGTCCATCACTGCCTGATCTCGAACTCGACGCCGACGGCACCCGATCACTGATCGGGTGCCGTCGGCGTTTTCGTGGTTGCTGTCGGCGGGATTCCGGTTGCTGTCGCGGGTCAGAGCGTGGCGAGACCGACGATGACGCCGATGGCGAGTGCACACATGATCACCGCTGCGATCACCACGGCGGGGTCCACGCGACGACGTTTCGGCCGCGGCCGTCGCACGGTCTGTGTCTGCCACTGTCCGCGATTGCCCCGCTGCACGCGCAGCGGACGGGTGGCCGGCTCGAAGTAGACGGGTGCGTCGGGCTCGGGCCGGTGCAGCTGGTCGGTCGGTTGTGTTTGCGGGGGCGGGGAGTGCGGATGCGGACGGGGGCCAGCGGTCACTGCGGAGTGCACACCTTCCATTCGTCGCCGTCCTTCTGCACGTTGATGGTCACCGTCTGCGGTGCATCCGGATTCCCGCTGTGGATCGCCGACACCTCGACGACGGCCTGATCGCCGCCGTCGGTGACCTTGACCGCCTTGACGTTGCTGATCTGCACGAGTTCGTTGCGGCTCTTCTGGCCCGCGTAGATCTTGGCGAAATCGGCGTCGCTGATCGTCGAGTAGAACTCGTGACGCTCGCCGCAGGTGACCGACCGGAGAGTCTCCAGATCGCCGGTGTACAGCGCCGACGAGAATTCCTTCGCCGCGTCGGCGGCCTCATCGGCCGGAGCCGCGGGTCGCATGTTGAGGAATGCGAACACGCCGCCGATCACGACGACCACCAGGACCACCGCCGCAGCCCCGAGTAACCAGGGCATGCGCCGCCGCTCGGTGCCCGGCGTCTTGGACTTCTTGTCCTTGCCGGGGATGACCTCGGGAGTGTGATGGGTGGTCGACCAGCCCTGTGCCGCGGTGGTGGTGGCACCACCCGCCGCAGCTGCGCCGGCGGGTCCGGGAGCTGCCGCGACCTGGGTGGTGGTGGCGTCACCGTCGTCGGTGTCGGTCGGCGACGACGTCCGCGGGCCGGCGGCCGCGAACGCGACGGTCTTCTCGTCGTCGCTCTCGTCGCCGTCACGCTTTCCGGCCAGAGCGGCGCCGGCTGCCGCGGATGCGCCTGCGGCAGCGACGACCCCGGTCATCTTGGTCGTCGTGTCGTCGGCTGCCTGCTCGTCGTCGGCCTGCTCGTGGCCGGCGGGTGCGTCGGAGTCGTCGGCAGGTGCGTCGTCGGGAACGGTGTCGTCGGCGACGGTGTCAGGCGTTTCGTCGGCCTCGTCGGAAACCCCTGCCGCCGAGTCCTCTATGGCCGACTCCTCTGCGGACTCGTCGGCGCCGGTCTCCGAGTCGTCCGTCGCGTCGTCGTCGGCGCTGATGGAGTCGAGGTCTTCGAGTCCGGCGGGGTCGGGCAGATCGTCGCGGCTGATGGTGGTGGTGGCCGAGTCGCTCGGACCGATCCCGCCGCGCGGCGTCGGCGGGGCCGGGGTGGCATCGTCGGTCGAGTCATCTCCGGTCGAGTCATCGTCGCCGAGGGCGTCGAGGTCTTCGAGCGACTCGAACTGGCTGGGGTCGGGGAGGTCTTCGCGGCGGATCACCTTGGTGGCCGAGTCGATTCCTCGTCCACCACGGGGACGCGGACGAGGCGTCTCGGTGACCGCAGCGGCGGCCTCGGTCTCGGCTTCTGCGTTTCCGGCAGCGGTGTCACCGGATTCGGTGTCCGTTTCCTCGGAGCTCGTCGTCTCGGTGTCTGTCTCCTCGGTGTCCGTCTCGTCTGTGTCCACCGTCGCGTGATCGTCGGCGACGGTCTCCTCGGACTCATCGTCGGTGCCCGCGTCCCGGGTCTCGCTGTCAGCGTCGGTCCCGACGTTCGCGGCCGCGGCGTCGACGGACTGGGTGTCGTCGGATTCGGCCTCGGGGGAGTCGTCACCGTCGGCGTCGTCGGCATCGGCCGTGTCGTCGGCGTCGGCGTGGTCGGAGCTGTCCGATTCCGCGGAGGTGTCCGTGTTGTCGGATTCGCCTGTGCCGCTCGTGGTGTCGGACGACTCGGGGTCGTCGCCCACCGGGTCGTCGCTCACCGGGTCGTCGCTCTGGGTGTCGTCGTCGCTGAGGGTGTCGTCAGCGGTGTCGGCGTCGGGGGTCGACGAGGTGGAGTCGAGGCGCTCGAACTTCTCGGTCGCGTCGTCGGTGGCATCACCGGTCGAAGCGTCGGGCGTCGTGGCGTCGGCCGCGACGTCGTGGTCGTCCGATGGCGAGTTCGCCACACCATCTTTGTTCGTCGCGTCGGTCACCGCTGCCTTGTCGCCCTTCGTGTTGTCGACCCAGGAGTCGTCGGGACCCCGTCGGCCGGACTGTGCCGTGCGTTGCTCGCCACGCCCGCGCCACGCCGAAATTGCGCGTCCGACCAGCGATTCCCTGTCGCCGGATGATGGAGGCATCGTGGTCTACACCCCGCCTTCTCGAAGTAGTGTGGCTGCCTACCGGAGGCGTAGATGCCGAGTCCGGTGCGTTTCGTGGCCGATCGCGCCATTCACCCTAGCGAATCCCCGCGCGGATACAGCACTCCGCGGGCCATTCGTGATCTGGACCCGGTTCGGGGGAACGCGTCGCCGACAATCGGCTGTGTGCGCCGCGGTGATGCTTGAATGGAACGGTGACTTCTTTCGGAGACTTGCTGGGGCCGCAGCCGGTACTGCTCACCGGTGACGACGAGGCCGAATCAGAGCTGCTCAACGGTGCCGACGCCGCCGCGATCGCGGCCGCACATCCCACTGCGTCGGTCGCGTGGGCACAGTTGGCCGAGACCGCGCTCACCGCTGCCGGAGAGCCTGCGGACACGGGGAAGGTGATCGAGGCATACGCCTACGCCCGCACCGGCTACCACCGTGGCCTCGATCAGCTGCGCCGGCACGGGTGGAAGGGGTTCGGGCCGGTGCCGTGGAATCATGAGCCGAACCAGGGCTTCCTGCGGTGCGTGGGTGCACTCGCGCGTGCCGCCGACATCATCGGTGAAGAAGACGAGCACCTGCGCTGCCTCGACCTGCTCAACGACAGCGACCCCACGGCGATCCAGCACCTCGGACTGGCTTGACCGACTGGCTGCGCCGACGGCTGAACTCGTTGCCGCCGCCGGTGCGGCGACGTGTTCGGCGACTCTGGCTGTCGCTGGTCCCGATCACCCAGTGCGCTCTGGCCGCCGGCCTCGCCTGGTGGATAGCGGTGCACGTGTTCGGCCACCCCCAACCGTTCTTCGCGCCCATCGCGGCGGCGATCTCGCTCGGTCTGTCGCTGACGAAACGGTGGCGACGCTCGGTGGAGTTGGTCGCCGGGGTGACCATCGGGATCCTCATCGGGGACCTGATCATCTCCTGGATCGGATCGGGAACCTGGCAGATCATCGTGGTGGTGGCGCTGGCCATGGCCGTCGCCGTCTTCCTCGACAACGGTCCACTCATCCCGATGCAGGCTGCGTCGTCGGCGGTGCTGGTGGCCACGCTCCTGCCGCCGGGCGGGATCGGCGGATTCCATCGGGCCATCGATGCGCTCATCGGTGGTGTGGTGGGGCTCGCGGTGGGTGCCCTGTTCCCGGTCAACCCCGCGCATCGCGCGCGACGAGACGCCGCGGGTGTGCTCGCCACCTTGCGTGACGCGGCGCGAACGCTGGTCACCGGTGCCCGAGAGATGGACTACGAGACGGTCGACGCCGCTCTAGAGTCTGCCCGTGGCACACAGGAGGCCATCAACACGATGCGAGCCGACATGCGTGGCGGGCAGGAGGTGAGCACCATCTCGCCGCTGTACTGGAACACACGGGAACGGTTGCAGCGCATCGCGGCCACCGCCGACCCGATCGACAACGCAGTCCGCAACTTCCGCGTCATCGCCCGGCGGGTCCGCGGGATGACGCATCGCGGCGAACATCTGCGCCCCGAGATGATCGAGATCATGGCGGAGTTGGGGGAGGCCTTCGAGGTCTTGCGCGCCATGATGATCGCCAATCCGGGCGAGGAGCCCGATCAGGCCGACGCGGCCCGGGTGTTGCGCACCATCGCGCGCAAGGCGAAGGCCGAACTCGTCGCCGACAGCAGCCTCTCGGAGACGGCGGTGATGGCCGAACTGCGCTCGCTGGTCATCGACATGCTGATGATCACCGGGCTGAGCAGGTCGTCGGCCGTGGCCACCCTGCGCTGACCTCCGCCCGGCGACCGTTCGTCGACTCGGATCTGCAGGTCAGAGCGCGGACCGCCACCCGGTCCGCCCCGCGGATCCCACCTCCACCGCGCGTCGTGCCACCCGACTCTTGTCATATATGCGAAAACACGCATATATTGGCGTCAAATGGGCCACTCACACGGACACGCGCACGATGCATCGACCGAATCCGCCGGCAATCGGCGGATCTGGCCGATGGGTCTCGCCGTGGTCATCATCGGTGGATATTTCGTCATCGAGCTCACCGCCGGTCTCATCGTCGATTCGTTGGCGCTCATCGCCGACGCCGGGCACATGCTCACCGATGTGGTCGCCCTCGCGATGGGCTTGGTCGCACTGCTGCTGGCCAAGCACGGCTCCGCCACCGACGATCGAAGCTTCGGCTGGCACCGCGCGGAGGTCTTCACCGCCGTCGCCAATGCCGTCCTGTTGATCGGCGTCGCGGTGTTCGTGCTCTACGAGGCGATTCGTCGGATCGGGACCGATCCGCAGGTGCCCGGGCTCACCCTCATCGTCATCGCGCTGATCGGATTGCTGGTCAACATCGCGGTGATGATGCTGTTGCGCAGCGACTCGCGGGCATCGATCGCGGTGCGCGGGGCCTACATGGAGGTGCTCGCGGATGCGCTGGGCAGCGTAGGCGTCCTCGTCGCCGGGGTCGTCGCGCTGACCACCGGCTGGGGCTATGCCGACATCGTCGTCGCCGTGCTCATCGCGCTCTGGGTGGTGCCCCGGGCCATCCGGCTGGCGATGGATGCGTTGCGCATCCTCAACCAGCAGGCCCCCGCACACGTGGACGTGGAGTCGTTGCGCGCCGAACTCTCCGCGATCCCCGATGTGGATGACGTCCACGATCTGCACGTCTGGTCGCTGACCACGGGAATGGACGTGGCCACCGTGCATCTCGGGTGCAGATGCGCCAGTCGTGACATCCTGCCCGCCGCGCAGCAGGTGCTGGCCCGGCACGGGCTCGAACACGCGACCATCCAACTCGATCCCGACGACGCCAAGGACCGCTGTCGCGACGAACTGCGGTGGTGAGACGGCTCTCGTCTAGCGCCAGAACACGAAGAGGTTCCAGCCGTAGGACGCCAGCGCGCTCGGTAGGCCGGACAGACCGAACAGCCAATAGATCAGATCGAAGAACGCCCGGTTGAGCGCCGGGATGAACAGCAGCGCGAAGACGATGAGGAATCCGTACGGGGCGATCTTGTTCATCGACGCGCGGGTCTGGTCCGACAGGTACGGCTCGATTGCGCCGTAACCGTCGAAACCCGGGACCGGGATGATGTTCAGCACGGCGGCGGTGATCTGCAGGAACGCCAGCATCGACAACGCGGCCCAGAGGTTCAGCCCGTCGGAGAGGTAGAGGACGTTCGACGACGAGTCGAATCCCGTTGTGCCATAAGGCTCCTGTGCGGCGAACCGCACGATCGCCAGCAGCACCGCGCCGAGGATCGCGTTGGTCAGCGGGCCGGCCAGGGACACCATGGTCCGCTGTGCGCGAGTGAAGCCGTACTGGTTGACGTACACCGCCCCGCCGGGAAAACCGATGCCGCCCAACAGGATGATCAGCAGAGGCAATCCGATGGACAGCCCGGGATGGGTGTAGCGCAACGGGTTCAGGGTCAGATAGCCGCGCAGTTCTGTGTTGCGGTCGCCGAAGCGGAATGCCGTGACGGCGTGCGCGAACTCGTGCAGACACAGTGAGATGACCCAGCCGGCCAACACCAGCAGAAGGGTGCCGCCGACGGATTCGAGGTTGCGGCCGGGCGCGGAGCCCGCGACGATCCAGCCGCCGACCACAGCGACCACGACGAGACCTACGAACAGCGGTCCGGGGCGTACGGCGCGCAGGATCTCGCGTGCGCCGGGACGTGTCGTCGACGCGCTCACGGACGCACCAGCTTCAGATCGACGTGATGCCGGTAGTAGGTGGATCGTTTGACGACCCGCGGATTCACCACGCCCTCACGTTCGACGACGATGTTGGTCCCGCCGGTCTGGGCGGCGCGTCCCCGATACCAGCGGCCCGGCAGCAGGAGCCGTTCGACCTGCGCCCGCACGCCGGGACCGTCGACGGTCGGCTCGATGATGACGCTGCGCACCTCACCGGTGAACAGCCGGTCGTTGTCGACGTAGGTCTCGCCGTGCAGTTTCGCGCCGTCGGCACCCAGGTGCCGGGCGCGGCCGACCACCACGGTCGCCGCGTCGTCGCGGATCAGTGGAACGGCGTGGGCGGTCCCGTGTTCGGCGAGGTCACGGGCGGCCGGACCATGGGGCAGACCGTATCGTCGGGTCGCGGTGGTCGCCTCCGCGGACACCAGGGCGATCTCCACATCCAGACGTTCGACGGCCATCATCGCGGCCACCACCTGCGCGAGAAAGAGGTCCGTCTCGTCGGCGAGGGTGGGCGCGACCCGCTCGGCCACCCTCGGCTCGACGACGAGGCGGGTGACATCGGGATCGGTCAGCGCGCTCGCGACGGCTGAGCGGACAGCCTGCTTGTCGTCGGATGGTGTGGACTGGGAGAGCAGTGCGAACGACACGTCAGCCAGAGTATCCAGCGGCGGATCGTCGGGGCGGTCGGCTGGTGGTCGCGCGCCGATGGTCGGCTCCGGCTGTCGTGTTGCGCGCTCGACGGCCGCGGGGCGGGAGTGGGGACCTCGCTCGCGGTGGGCGTGGCCAACCGAGGCCGAAAGCGAGGACCGCACGCGGGAGCGGGTAGTGGGACGACTCCGGGCCGACTGACCAAGTAGGGTTGGTCTGTTGTTCAGCGTGCCAACTCAAAGGAGTAACCGACAATGGCCGCGATCGTGCTGATCGGCGCCCAGTGGGGTGACGAGGGCAAAGGCAAGGCGACCGACCTCCTCGGAGGGAAGTTGCAGTGGGTTGTCCGCTACCAGGGTGGCAACAATGCCGGCCACACCGTGGTCCTGCCCAACGGGGAGACCTTCGCCCTGCACCTCATCCCGTCGGGCATCCTGACCCCCGGCGTCAAGAACGTGATCGGCAACGGCGTCGTCGTCGACCCGGGCGTGTTGCTCGACGAGTTGGGCGGTCTCGAGGACCGCGACGTCGACACCAGCGGTCTCCTGATCTCGGCGGACGCACACCTGCTGATGCCGTATCACGTGGCCATCGACAAGGTCACCGAACGCTTCCTCGGCAACAAGAAGATCGGCACCACCGGTCGAGGCATCGGCCCCTGCTATCAGGACAAGATCGCCCGCGTGGGTGTGCGCGCCGCCGACGTGCTCGACGAGAAGATCCTGACGCAGAAGGTCGAGGCCGCGCTCGAACTGAAGAACCAGATCCTCGTCAAGATCTACAACCGCCGCGCGCTCGATCCGGCGCAGGTCGTCGACGAGGTGCTCGGTCAGGCCGAGGGCTTCAAACATCGCATCGCCGACACCCGGCTGCTGCTCAATCAGGCACTCGAAGCCGGTGAGACGGTGTTGCTCGAAGGCTCGCAGGGCACCCTGCTCGACGTCGACCACGGCACCTACCCGTACGTCACGTCGTCGAATCCGACCGCCGGTGGTGCGGCCGTCGGTGCAGGTATCGGCCCCAACAAGATCACCACCGTCCTGGGCATCCTCAAGGCCTACACGACCCGTGTCGGGTCCGGTCCGTTCCCCACCGAACTCTTCGACGAGTGGGGTGCCTACCTGGCCAAGACCGGCGGCGAGGTCGGCGTGACCACCGGTCGTGCCCGTCGGTGCGGATGGTTCGACGCGGTCGTCGCCCGCTACGCCACCCGTGTCAACGGCATCACCGACTACTTCCTCACCAAGCTGGACGTGCTGTCGAGCCTGGACCGTGTGCCGATCTGTGTGGCCTACGAGGTCGACGGCGAACGTGTCGACGAGATGCCGATGACCCAGACCGGTTTCCACCACGCGAAGCCGATCTACGAAGAGATGCCCGGCTGGTGGGAGGACATCTCGAACTGCAAGCGGTTCGAGGACCTGCCGAAGAACGCGCAGGACTACATCCTTCGGCTCGAAGAGCTTGCGGGAGCGCATATCTCGTGTATCGGTGTGGGCCCCGGTCGCGATCAGACGATCGTCCGGCGCGAGATCGTGTAGTCGGGGCTGGGCTCTGGCTTGGTCTTGTCTCGTCTGGTCGGTAGGCGCGGTGCGTCTGCTGTCGCGGCTCTCGCCTGACCATCTGCGATCACGCGGACCTTCCGGGCAAATCTGTGTGAAGCTCCACTCAGATTTGCTCGGACGGTCCGCGTTTGCGTTCCGGTGGCACCGATCGCGGGCGCGGTGCGTCTAACCACCATGGAGTTCCCGACGGATCGACACGGACTGATCCACCGTTCCGCTGCCCTCACAGTCGGTCTCACCGACACCGACCTCGTCCGTGCCTGTCGCCGAGGCGATCTGACCCGCGTGATCCGTGGTGTATACGTGGCGTCGTCCCGGCGGACACCCGAGGAGGTGCACCGCCTCCGCGCCATCGCATCCGTGCAGATGGAGCAGGTGGACCGGGTGCGTTCGGTTGTGTCGCCGGTTCGGTCGGAGCAGGTGGTGGTCGACAGTGACGCGGCCGTGGAGGTGGGGGCCGGCGTTCGGGCAGCCATGTCGCGGACCGTGCTGAGTCATCAGTCGGCGGCGGCCGTGCACGGGCTGTCGATGCTCAAACCGAACTTCCGACGAGTGCACTTCACGACGAGGGAGAAGTCGGGCGGCTACCGGACCCCGAGTCGTCACGTACACGTGGGAGGTGCCGACGACGTCGTCGAGACCGACGGCATTCGAATGACGTCGTTGGCGCGGACCGCTGTCGACGTCGCATGCAGCACCACGATGGGTTTCGCCGGTGCCCTCACCGTCTTCGACTCGGCGCTCCGGCTCGGCGCCGACCGCGAAGCGATGGGCGAGATGCTGCGCGGCAGGCGAAAAGGCGTCGGGGTCGCACGTCGCGCGCTTCATCATGCCGACGGCCTCGCGGAGAATCCCGGTGAGTCATGGAGTCGCGCACAGATGATCGAGGCAGGATTCCCGGTTCCGCGTTTACAGCACGAATTCTTCGACGGTGCAGGCGATTTCGTGGCGCGTACCGATTTCGACCGGTCGGGTCTGCTGGTCGGCGAGTTCGACGGAAAGGCCAAGTACCGCAAGAACCTTCGGCCGGGCGAGACACCGCTCGATGCACTGCAGCGGGAGGAGGAGCGTGAGGATGCTCTGCGTCGGCTGGGGATCATGGTGATCCGGTGGACCTGGGACGACCTGGAGCACGGGCGGCTGGTCGGGATGATTCGCGACTGGTTGGTCCGTCTCCGTCTCCTCGCCGCCTGACCGCCCTCGTCGCCGCTTCGTTGCGCCCTGTCGCGAGGCGACGGCCCGCTGCACCTGGCGCGAGGGCGCGGAGGTTCCAGGCAAAGCTGTGTGTTGCTCGTCGGTTGCCAGGATGGTGGTGAGACACCTCGTGGCGGTGGGCGTGGGGATGGAGTAGACGT
>NZ_JBCLVL010000027.1:0-36563 GCF_048537895.1 Gordonia sp. CPCC 206044 | reverse complement strand
GACGATCACGCTAACCCGACCAAGACACGCCGACAGCCATACACACATTTTGGCCATTAACCCCCAATCGGTGACCGGTCAGCAGAGCGCCAGCCAGCTCACCTCGGCGATGACTCAGGACTGGTCGAGTGCTGACCTGGGATCGCTGGAATCGAATGTCAACCAGCTCACCGCTGCCCTGAACCCGAATACCGGGGGAGCGCAATCCGGTGGCGGCGGCCCCGGTAGTGACGTCGATGTGAATCAGATAGCGACCCTGGCCACCTCGATCAGCAACACGCTGCAGCCACTACTGGGCCTTCAGCAGTCAGGCACCGCCGACAAGAGCGTCCGCACCGACCTCGCCGCGTCTGCCGAAGGGTCCCCCGACCGCGCAGCACTGACGGTGCTCGACCGCGCCGACCAAGCAGACCTGAACGGTGCAGTGGCATCAGCCAACCAGCTGTCCCAAACTGCCAGCACCCTGGCTCAGCAGCAGAGCGGATCGACCTCTCTGGCAGCCACCGATCCCCAGGTCGCTCAACTCGGAAGCGCGGCTACCCAACTCGGCGAGCAGACCGCTCCCTTGACCTCGACACCGGCCGCAACGATGGGCACCGCCAGCTCCATCCTCAGCGTGCTGGCCCCACAGAAAGTCATCGAACAGGTCCTCAACGTCGTCGTCGGCCTGGGCTCGACCAACTGGATTGGCCTTGTGACCTCGATCAGCCAAGCCATCCAACGAGCCGTCGCCCTCGACGTTCCGGGCGTGCGTGTAGCCGCAGAACAGGTCAACGTCACAATCGGTCCACTGGTCAAGATGGCCGCCCAAGTCGACTTCAAATGGATCGCCAGCATCCTGCGCCTGATCCCTGATCCCCAGGGCTACACCCAGATCGCTGCCATGGTCCTCGACTACGTCGGCAACCTCGACGTGATCAGGCTCGTCAACGACATCCAACGCATCGAAGGCATCGCCTTCGACGTCCTCGAAAAGCGCAACCCGATGCGGCTGGCCGACCTCGTACCCGTCGGACTCGACCTGGCGACGGTGGCCTCCGGAGTCCTCAACGACGGCAGCAAGACACCAGCAGCGGCATATCAGCCAAACCTGGTCGCCGGATCGACACTGTCCACGCAAGCGTCCAACGTCGACTTCCTGGGCCTGACCAACAGCATGACTCAGCTCGCCTCGTCGCAGGACGCCAACAACCTCGCCGGTCTCGTCGACGCCGGCATCGAGGTCTCCCAGTTCGTCGGCGGAGCCACCCGCAACCACGTCAACTACGGCAACTACAAGGTCGACAACTCCGGCCGCTCAGCCATCGAATGGCTTGCCGACTGGATCACCCTCAAAGTCCAGAACATCCAGACATAGACGGCCCCAACCAGTATCGGAGAGTCACATGCGCATCGACAACGACGAGAGTGAGTTCACCGGATACCCCACCGCCAACCGCAGCCCATCCGAACGGCTGAACCTCCGGGGACGCATCGGCATCGGCGCCACCATCGCAGTACTCGGGGCCATGGTCATCACCACCAGCGTCGGACTGGCCCATGCTGATGAGACCACCACACCATCGGCACCCTCCTCGATCATGTCCCAGGGCTACGCCGAGGGCTCCGAGACTGCCCAATCGGTGTCGTCGTCGATCACCGACAAGATCGGCCTGGTCTCGATCAGCCAGGTCACCACCTCCGGTGCGCTGGTGCCCAACTCAGTCATCCAAGTCGAACGCCGCGCCAATGACACCGACACCAGCGACTCGACATCAGCGAGCACAACTGCGACACAGAACAACTCGACGACGACACAGGAGGATGGGGCAGCAGTCAACGGACTGTCGTTCCCAGTCGGAGCCAACCTCGACGTCATCACCAGCGCGACCCCGGTGATCCTCGCGTTACCCGAAGGCGTCTACAAACTCACCCATTTGGGCACCGCCGGCACCGACAACGGCCCCAACGCTGGTGATGTCACTATCCGCGTGGCTGCCGGACACCACGTCGCTGGCAAGCTCCTCGAGCAGCCCGGCACCACCCGAGGCGCCGCGCCCGGCATCACCACCGCCGCCACAACGCCGACACCAGCTACCGACGCCCCCAACTGAGCACACGGAGGGAACATGACCAACACACCTCATGACGGCGAGCGGCCGATGGAATCAAATGCTGTTCAAGTGCGGGAAAACCTCCGAACACCAATCAAGTTCGACGAGTCACTCGGCGCCGAAGCCGCTGCGCAGCTGTTCAAACGGACCTAGACAGGAAGGAACACCACAATGATCCGCCGACTCGCGACTCTACTCCTGGGCGCGGTGGTGATCCTGGCGGTCGGGGTGCTCGGAGGCTTCATCCACACCGACACCGTCGACGTCGCGAAACGCTCTTTCGACTCGCTGATCACCGCCGAACAGTCCGCACCGCCACCGGCCACCGCCGCGGGCTCACCAGACCGCGCACATGGCGACATTGCCGCCCTGCTACAGCACGTGCGGGTCGTCGATACGGTGACGGAGGTCGACGGCTACGAACGTTCGTGCCGCAAGAACAAAGCCTGTGTGTTCGGCAAGGCATGGACCGACGACTCCGCGGCACCGTTGTCGCACAACGGCTGTGACACCCGCAACGACGTTCTACGTCAGCAACTAACGCAGGTCATCACCGATCCACAAAGCCGCGGTTGCAAGGTCCTTTCCGGTGTCCTCGATCCTGACCCGTACACCGGTGAGGTGATCGATTTCCGCAAAGGCTCCACGAGCGGTGATGTGGAGATCGACCATGTCTTCCCCCTCGAGCAAAGTTGGCACTCCGGAGCCTCGGTGTGGCCACTGGCCAAGCGGGTGCAGTTCGCCAACGACCCTGCCAACCTGCTCGCCGTAGACGGCGGACGCAACAGCGCTAAGGGCTCCAAACCCATCAGCGAATGGCTGCCGTCCAACTCCGCCTACGTGTGCAGCTACATCGCCCGTTACCTCGAGGTGGCGCAAGCCTACGAGCTACCGATCACCGCTGCCGACAAGGCCACAGCAGAACACACCTGCTGACGGCACGAATCGGAAAAGGAAAGGGACACACCATGAGAGCCGCGCTCACTCGCACCGGAACCACCACCACGACCCTCGGCGGTGCGTCGCGGAAACGACTGCGAAGCACCGCGGTCGGACTTGCGATCGCCGGTGCGGCCGGGGCTGGTCTCGTTTCGGCTGCGCCCGCCTCAGCCGCCGTGACGCCGATCGGCGTGATCAACGGCCATCCTGCGTTCGCGATCGGCCCGCACGCCAGTAGCGGTGGATGTGGCGACACGGCGAACCGGCTGAGCAGATACGGCGCCAAGAAGTTTGGCGCGAAGTTCGCCACCTGCTACCGCGCCGGCAACGGCAGCTGGTACGCGATCAGCCCCTGGGAGGCCTGATCTTCTAAACCCCTCCGGGTTGTGTCGATGGTCAGGCCCCCAACCAACGACGAGCGACACGGCAACGGAGACGAGGAAGCTCGGTGACTCCCGGCCCCCTGGCCCCCGTGGTGAACACCGGCTCTCAACCGCACACCTGGTCGGCACCAGGATCACCGGCCGGGAGCCACCGAGCCCTATTCACCAACCAAAAGGCAGCGCGCATGAAACTCCTCGCCGAACACACCCCTCGCCAGCGGTCACTTGCCCTGATGCTGCTGCTGGCATTGCTGGTCGGTGTCGGAGCAAGTGCACTGGCGCCGCTCGCCCAGGCCACTCAGCCCACGCCTGTCGGGGCCACGATGGTGCGGGTTTCGGATCTGCCGATGGGCGTTGAGTTCGGCTGCAGTCTGGGGTTGACCGGCACGGACGCTGCCGGCCACGTGATCGTCACGACGGCGCGGCACTGTACGTCCGGACGGCCCGGCACACCGGCCTACCTTGATAACCAGACCTCACCGTCGGGGCGACTGGTCGCTTCCTCGCCGATGTCGAAGCTGGACTATGCCGCCCTCCGGTTGCGTCCCGGAATCACGCTGCCGCTGCCGGCATTGGTGACCGCGCCACCGAAGCTGGGCAGCCAGGTGTGTAAGGCCGGTCGGGTGACAGGCCTGTCGTGTGGCCCGGTCATCGAGGTCACCGCCCACACCTTCACCGCGCTCGTTCGTGTCGCTTGGGGAGATTCCGGCGCGGTGGCCACCGACACCGCCGGTGCTGCAGTCGGCACGGTCAGCCGCGGACGTGGCGGATCGCTTCCTGCCGACCCGCTCGCTGCTGGGGCGACCCTGGCAGCGTCCATGTCCGGTGTTCGTCCACCGCTGCCCACAGTCTTCATCCGGGCAGACGCGATCGCTTCGGACATGGCTGCACGCATCGGCTTCCGTCCTGCAACCCGGTAGCACGCGCATGCCCGGAGCCGATAAGGTCGCACGTACTTCTCATCTATCAGGTCTGTGCGCAGTATCGCGTTCAGAACGGGCCCGGCCGCCGACGTTGTCACCTATGACGTTGCCGGCCGGGTCACCTGCATTGGCGGCCTGGCAAGCTGCTGGTGCTCCACCACCCACGACGTCGAGATGCGCCGCGGACCCGGAGACATGGTGCGCAGCCTGCGGTGACGACCAGCTGGCGATGATCACTGCCACACAGGTGGTTTCGCGTAAGTTCACCGATGCCGAATCGTGGGTATATGGCGGAGACTGGCTGTGCGCGGCCTGCGCCTGGGCGTATTCGACCGCCGAGTTGCGGCGCACCGTCTATCTCGTCGACCAGCACCGGCCAGCACGCACCCTCGTCGAGCGCCCAACCCTCGGGCAGCGGCTGGCCGCGGGAGCGCTGGCGGCCGACCAGATGGCAGTGATCCCGGTCCGCGGGCGCCGCCATATTCTGCCGACCGCGCGGTGGGGGCATGTCTGCACCGACGACACCCAGCTGCGGTGGGATGATGCTGCTGTGGACCTCCTTGACGCGTTGCGCTGGCTGCGGGCCCTGCCCGGTATGCGCGCGGCGATGCTCGCCGATCCGGTACCGCCGATCACGGTCATGCGCACCACACCCACCGACCAATGGCCGGCCCTTCTGGACCGCTGGGAGGCCTTGCAGGCGTGGCGTACCCATCCAGGAGCGTGGTGGGATGCCGCGATCGCCCTGTCTACACCTACAGCTGTCACAGGGCAGGAAGCCCGGTGAGCGACCAGACGTCGATGTCGCCGACGGATCGGTGGCGTGCGGCGGTCCCAGAGTTGCCGGCCTTGACGATGCCGGCCGCGAGCACCGCTGAACGGCTGGTGTTGCTGGTGCACTACAGCCTGGACTGGGACTCGTGGATCGGCGATCACCGTCGCCGCTACTGGGACGAACTGCTGCCCTCGCGCCTGCGCACCGCCACCTACCGCGCCGACACCCTGCCCGCCTGGTGGTCACTGCTCGCTCAAGCACTGCCCATCGTGGTCACCGGCAAGGCTCGTCGCCTCGAGGTCGCCCAACTCGTGGCCGAACCGTCTGCACCCGTGCTGGCAATACTGCGTGAGCAGCTGCCCGCCCTGGTGCTGCGTGTGCGGATCATCGCCGAAGCCGTTGCCGAACAACGCCGCACGGCTGCTGACGTTCCAGGCGGTCCGCCCCGATGATTGAGTCGCATGACGGCCGGGTGCCGGGTGCTCCTCCTTGGCGGTTACGGGTCCGGTCTCTGTTTCGACTACCTTCGCTACGCCGCGACCGCGCGGCGGCGTCGAGCTTGGGCGCAGCCATGCTCATCGACCGCCACGGCGCGAGAGTTGCCTACACCGAAGTGATCGGGAGCATCGGTATTACTACGGCCTACGACAAGCACGGCACCGTGCTCGATCAGATACACGTCGAGGCTGACGCAAACCCGCCAATGGGCATTGCCCAACTCCTGCGCGATCAGCAAGACCGAGGGATGCAACGTTCACCCGACGAAGACAGGACGGACAGCTGATGGTGCAGCCCGCTTCGCCGCTGATCTCAGCGGTGTTCGACGTCAACATCACCGCAGTGACCTCGATCGTGCATCGCGACGACTCCCGCAACACATCCTCGGTACAGAGCTTGTTCCGGCGCGAAAAAGTGCTGACCCCAGCCGGACAGGTGACCGTAGTGCCGATCATCTCGGGCAACGCCTGGCGCGGCATCCTGCGACGCACCGGCGAAACGCTGCTCGCCGAAGTCCTCGACTACACCGGCCAACTACCGCCGGCTGCCGCCCATCTGTTGCGCAACGGCGGATTCCTGCGCAAGTCCACCCGGGAGATGACCCCCGAACAGGAACGCGACCTCAAAGCCCTGGTGCCGTTGATCGGACTGTTCGGCGGGGCAGCCAACGCGCGCATCATGTCCGGAAAACTGGTGGTGTCCAAGGTCGTTCCCATCACCGCCGACACCGCACACCTGCTGCCCACCCCACCGCCCGACGGGCCGGTCCCGGAGTCGATCCACACCATCCTCGGGCAGGAATCCACCTCGCACCTCAACGACCTGACCACCCACACCGACACCGAAGCTCGCCCGACCATGGCGGCGGCAGGGGAGTTCAGCCCGATCCGCCTCGACACCGAAACGCTGATCGCCGGCACCCGACTGGCCGGCCAGCTGCGCCTGACCCATGCCACCGCGGTCGAATACGCCCTGCTGTGCGACATCCTCACCGACTTCGCCGACCACGGACATCTCGGCGGTCGCGTCGCGGCCGGCTACGGCCGCATCCACGCCCAGATCACCTCCACCGTCACCGCCGGCACTCCCGACCCCGATCTGGACTGGCGCAGCGAGGTGGACACCAACCGCGAGGCAGCGATCGACACGCTGACTCAACTCACCTGACAGTCACCGGATGCGTTCTTCGACACCGCTAATCGTGCGCGCCGAGCTGCCCCACGGCGTGTGTTTCGGCCAGCCGTGGGGCATCAGTCTCGATGGTCTGCTCGCCTCGGTGCTGTGGCATCGCCGCAAGGCCGACGAGGCCGCACGTGGCGAAGTGCTGACCTACGACCCTCGGGCGATACCCCAAGACCTGGATCTGCCGCTGGCGCGCTGCACCCTCGGCCAACCGTGGCATTGGATGTGTACCTTCGCCCACACCATTCCCGCCACACCGCACCCTGAGCCACGAACCCGATCGAGCCGTACCGATCATGCTGATCTGCAACGCCTCTCAGCCTCGGTGCCCTCAACGGTGACCGATGCGCGCGGGCACTACCGCAAACGACTCATCCCCGCGGTCGCCACCGTCACCGCGACCGCGACATGGCGGGCCGTCGGTGACCCCGACCAGATTCGTGACCTGCTCGTGGAGGTGACCGAGATCGGCAAGTACCGCACCAGCGGCGAAGGCCGCGTGAGCGCCTGGAGAGTCGAGGAAGTACCAGATGACGACTGGTGGTCCGCCGGACACGAACACATGCCAGGAGTCCTCGGTCGAAGCGCGCCGGCAGAGTGCCTGTTCGATCATCCTGGCATCACCCATGGCGGCCGCGCCAGAACCGCGGTGCGAGCCCCCTACGCACATCCCAGCCGACACGCTAACCATGCTCACCTGCCGTTCGCGTGAGCTTCGCTCCCTTGGGGCGCGAGGACGTTCTTTCAGAGCGACGTGGCCCAGGGCATGTCATCGGCGAACGTGCATGTGCTCTGTTGGGTAGAATTGGTATCAGTACTCACGCGCGAGAGGATGGGTTGATGACGAAGAGTGAGGCTGTTGCGGGACGCGTGCGGAAGGTGCGCGCTATTCGGCGTAACACCGAACTCGAAGGTATCCGCAGTACCGATGCGACCCGCGCTGATCAGCTGGCCTACGCTCGCGGTGACATTGACGTCAACACTCTCAACGAGCGGGTGCGGCGACGCTACAACCTCCACTGATCGCGCTTGCGTCCCACACCCCTGACGTGGCGAGACAGCCGTGGAACACGGGAAATCCCGATCAGGACTGGATTGGCTACTTCCTCCCGGGCAGTGAAGGCGTTCTGCGAAACCGAGTGGGTGCCACCTCCGCTGAGGAACTATCGGTAGCTGAAACCGATCTCAGTGAAGCCAGGCTCCTTGAGTTGCGGGA
This sequence comes from Gordonia sp. CPCC 206044, assembly GCF_048537895.1. NCBI lineage: Bacteria > Bacillati > Actinomycetota > Actinomycetes > Mycobacteriales > Gordoniaceae > Gordonia > Gordonia sp. CPCC 206044. The sequence continues at coordinate 28,554 of NZ_JBCLVL010000027.1, read as the reverse complement.
GAAGCCGCGACTAGCCACACCGCGAACCTATGACCTGGCGCATATGTCCGCGATCCACAAGCAGCTGTTCCAAGACGTGTACGACTGGGCGGGAGAGGTTCGCACAGTCGGCATCGAGAAGGACGGCGAGTCGTTCTGCCCGCCCGGCAATATCAGCCAAGCAATGCAGCATGTTGCGACGCGTATTGCGGAGACCGACTCCTTGCGTGATGTCGCTGAATCTGCGCTGGCGCAACAGGTTGCCTATCTCTATGACTACGTGAACTATGCGCATCCCTTCAGGGAGTGCAACGGGCGCAGTACCCGGGAACTGTTCGACCAGCTACTCGCCGAACGCTCGCGCGGTCTCGATTGGGAACGCACCGATTCCGCAGAGCTATATCGGGCATGTCACAGCGCTCGCGCCGATTCAGATCTCCGCGGGCTGGAGTTGATGTTCGAGCGCATCATCGACAGACATCCGGCATATGACTTCTAGGGCGGCCACACTGATGGCACCTGTGCCGACAGACATGCGGCAGCGGCATGGGAAGTAAGCGTTGATCTTTTCAGCCCACGGTGACGGACAAAGACAACCGGCATCGACGGCAGTCGCTATGATGAGGCGTGATGGGACGAGACAGTCGGTCTGCCCATGACAATCGAGGGTGAGCGATGATGATGCTGATGACTATCAACGAGGTTGATGCCGCCCAGGTGCGGTGTGCGCGGCTGTCGGTGGGGCTGCGTGAGTACGAACTTGAGCAGCTCCTCGGCCTGGACGCCGGGGTGATCGCGGCCGCTGAGGAACGCCGGTGGCCGATCCCGGACGGCCTCGACGAGCTGCTCGGTGAGGTGACCGCGATCGCAGCCACAGAAACGGTCCGGTTGATCGAGCGTGCCACCGCTACAGGCGAGATTGAAGTGTTCAAGGACGCTGCCGGGGTTATCGCGGCGACCGAGGGACGGATCGCGATGGAGGGCGTGTACCGGGTGTGTGCGGGGCGGGCGGCAATGGCCGTGCCTCAGGCGCAGGTCATCCGCCGCGACATCGAGACCGCCGAGCATTCGGCGTGGTTGGCGTGTGTCGCCGCGGCGTGCGGCATGGGGTTCGGTCAGGTGGTGAAGTGGTTCGATGTGGGCCGCAGACGGGCTCAGACGTGGATCGCCGGGACCGGAGCAGTGCCGGCAGGTGTGGTCGCGGAAATGCGTGAGATCACCACACGGGCCCGTACACACGTCGAGGAACTTGCCGCTGGCATCGACGCCGAGGACCCGATCGTCTGGGTGTGTGCGACTGAGGAGCAGATGGAGACGCACTGGCCGGCGCACGCCGACCTGCCACTGACCACCCACCAGGTGTGTGCGGCACGCGCGGCGGCCGGCGTGGACGGCGCACGGCTGGTGTTTCTGCCAGGCTGAACACGTGAGTTCCACGCGGACGGCCTACACCGGGCACGGGGTCATCGACCTCGAGGCCGGGCCGGTTGATGCCGCACGGTTCAAAGCCGCCGGTGTGGTGGCCGAGAAGTTCTACGACGCGATGGAACAGACCCGCATCGGCGCCGAGCTGGCCGATCGGGTCCTCGAGGACGACACCTCACGTCACCGCGCGGCCCGCGATCGTGATCGTGCGTTCCCCCGCGACACCTCCACGGTCAACGATGACCGCAAACGCCGCCAGCTGCCTGATCGCGGCGAGTTCCGCACGGCGCTGTCCTCGCGGCAGCGCAAAGACCGGTCGTTGGTCAAACGGCGCGTCCACGAAGCGGCGCCGCGAAGCCAGATCAACGAGATGCAATGGGCGATCGGTGATCCGGATCGATGGCGGCACCTCAACAGCTCGCTGCGCGAGGCCACCGGCAACGCCCAACGACTGTCCGAGCGTGACCGGAAGTCGGTACAGCGCCTGGACCGGCTGATCCAAAGCTACGAACGAGACAGTGGGCGTGGGCATGTGGTGTACGCGGTCGCCGAGTTGCCCACCGACACACCAGTCACCCGCCGCCGCGACGTCCCAGAGACGTTGCAACCGGGGGCGCGGATCTCATTCGACCAGTACACGATGACCACCCACACCCTGCACGAAGCGACCGCTGTGGCCGCTCAACGTCGCGCGCAGGGCTCCGGGGCGTCGACAGTGATCCTCGAGATCGAAACCTCTCGCGGGATGTATCTGGGCCGCTCGGACAGCGTTGATGACACCAGCCACCTGCTGCCGCGCGGGCTGGGGCTGCGGGTGGCCGGCATCGACGAGCACGCCGACTACGCCCGACCAGGCGGGCACGACTCCACCCTGGTGGTGCAGCTGCGCGACACACCACGCGACCCCGACTACCAACCGCCGGTCACCGGCCGGCGGCTGTTCCGTGACCGCAGAGCCGAAGCTGCCGCACGCGCGGCAGCCCGAGACACCAAGGAGCCCTAACCATGTCTGCGACCCGCCGACCCAAAGACCTCCCGCCGATCCCACCCCGGAAAAAGAAGGGGGAACCTCTCGGCCGCGGCCGGTGGAACGATGTGCTGATCGTGCACGACGACATCCGCTTCGGCGTCACCAACTTCCGCTCGATCCAACCCGGCGACCCCCACGCCGACAACGAAACTCCCGAAACACCACAGACCACCACCACCGCACCGCGCCGCAAGCGGTAGACGAAACTCTGTGGCCGGAGCCGCCGACGGTCCCGACCCGGGCCTGGACATCACCGAGCTGCGTGCGGTACGCGGTGCGCGACTCGACCCCACCGCGCTCCTCGAACAGGTCGCCGACTATCGCGACCGCCATGGCGGGATGTGGGTGGCCTGGTCGGGCGGCAAAGACAGCACCGTGGTGGTCGATCTGGTCCGCCGTGTCGACCCGGCAGTGCCGGTGGTGTTCTACGACTGCGGCCTGGATTTCCCTGAAACCCGCACCTACCTGCGCGATCTCGCGGCAGCGTGGGATCTGAACCTGCACGTGGTGCCCACCGAACCCGACCTACTCACGCTGCTTGTCGCGGCCGGCGACTTCGACCCGGCCGCACCGACACGACAGGTACGTCTGAATGTGCGCGCCGCGATGATCGCCGACCCCGCCGCCCGCGCCCATGCCCAGTTCGGGCCCGCGAACCTGTGGGGTGTGCGTGCCGGCGAATCGGCTGGGCGCCTGCAGCTCTACCGCACCCAGGCCGCCCGCGGCCGCCGCTGCGGATACGGCACCGGCGGTGGCCTGGTGTCGCGGGCCGATGGCACCACCAGCTACAGCCCGATCTGGAACTGGACCACCGACCACGTCTGGGAATACCTCAACGCCCGCGACATCGCACCCAACCCGATCTATGCGAAACTCACCGCGCTCGGTGCCGACCCCAGCGATGCCCGCGTCGACGCCATGATCGATCCCGCCCGCCTCGACAACGGCCACATCACCCGACTCGCCGCCGGCTGGCCGGCCATCTTCGACCGTCTCGTCGACGCCCTCCCACGCCTGGCCGACTACTGCTGACCGCACCACACTCCACAGCCCAGCACGGTGGCCTGGTGGACCGTATAGCGTTTCGCCGCCGGGAGATGGTCACTAGCGCTTCGATCGTCGCTTTGATGTTCGTCTTTATGCTGTCGGCGCCGGGGCAGATCAGCGCAGCGCCTGCTGCGGCCGCCGAACAAGTGTGCGGCGTGGTCGCTAACCGTTCGTTGTCGGTGGCTGAACTGAAGAACAACGGCTGCCCGCCACAAATGAGTACGCGCAGCGATGGTGAGACACCGCTTGGCTACACACTCGAGGGGGAGAAGTCATCCAACCTCAACTACCAAACACCGAAGAAGTACTTCACCTGGTACAACCCCGTCTCGGGAGAGGTGTTTTGCGAGGTGACCGTGGTGCTGAATCAGTGGGTAGATGGGTCCCCGACCAGGTACTGGGAGATCGAATCCGACATCCGGCCCAGTCCCGAGCGAGGGTGCGCCGATCCCTCTTACAACCCTGAGTACGACCACTACTGCGGGGTCAATATGCGCAACGCACGAGATATCACCTGCGCTGAGTACTGGCTCCGGTACCGACCAGGGCGAGCTCCAGATGTCGACGGCGAAGGACCACTGGACGTGCCCACCGATGAGTACATCCACTATTTCGGCGAAGGCGTCAACGTCACCAAGTTCCCGATGATGCGGATCGGAATTCTCTTCGCGTCGAACAACGGAACCCTATACCTGGAACACAAATATCGCCTCTATGACGTGTGTCCGCGCACCGCGAACACTCTTCTATGCACGACAACCGGCCGCGGCGACGATTAGCCAATCGCCGCACATCAAAAGCATCCACGCGCAAAAGAGCGACACAGAAATCGAGTAGGAGAAAAACCAATGCGACAGAAGAACATCCGACGCCTGACCGCGAGCGGATTGGCAGCCGCCGCAATCGTGTCAGGATCGGTGCTGGGGGCCGGCACCTCGAGCGCTACGACCCTCAACAGCTGGATCGGGCCATTGCGCGCCGAGAACATTGACTACCTGCACTACTCCACGATCACCAACGCCCCGAACCTAGAGGCATCCACACGCATCTACACAGTCGATGGCAACCCGGTGCAACCGTTTACGATTGGCGCCCGCGCGCGACTGTTCAAATCTGGCGCACTGTGCCAGGCCACGAACTACGTGTTCAACGAGGACCCCAGCACCCAGGTAGTCGCCGCAACCAGCGGCCACTGCGGCACCGGTTCATACAACAGCCACGGATTCGTCGAAGCGTGGAACGGGACGGGCTACACCGAGATCTTCACCTTCCCGACGAACCCGCTGAACTACACCGCGCCCGCGGCGCGTTCCGTCGAGCCGGCAACGTCGGCTAAGCAGTCAGGGAAGAACAGCCAGGGCAAATCGTTCGGCACCGCTGAGGGGGTCCGCGACGACGCCCAACTTCCGGATCTGATCTCGACGTACGCCACCAATGGGAAACTGGGGTATGTCTACGCCAATGCGCCCACCAAGAAGCCGGCCACTCGCGCTGCTGCCCGAGTTGCGCAACAGCAATGGACTGTCCCGGTCTACGAACAGGATGGCACCACCCAGATCGGCGTGTTCACCGTCGGCTGAGACCACCAGAAACCGCCACAATGGCTGATCATGAACTGGTGTGGTTCGATCCGAGTGCCGGGCTGACCAACAGCCCAGCACTCGGATCGAGGGGTAGCTGCTGGGCACTCGACGACCGCCACCGGCTCTGGCTCACCCAGACCGCTGCCGTCACAGCGCAAGCCATCGCCCGCACGTTGGACTTCCAGATCGCACCAGCGCGACTGCTGCGCTCCATCGCCCGACACACGCCAGTCCTCATCCCGGATCTCGAGTTGCTGTTTCACGAACACCATCAAGGACGTCAGGATCTCGACGAAGTACTCGACGGAAAACTGCGCACCAACCCGATCTATGTCGACGGGCAGCTCCACAATGCGATCGGGTGTGATGTTGCCAGCACCTACTCCTACGATGCAGTTCTCATCGAGGAGCGATGGATTGCAGCCCTGACACCACAGACCGACGAACCGCGATGGCTACGCACCGGCGACGGAAGCCCTGGTCTCGTGTGGCCCTGACGCCACCTCCCGAGTACGAATTCCCCATTGTCAGTAGTGTTTAGGCCTGGAACTGGACCGCCGACGTCCACCATCGCAGCCTCGAACCGACACGTGCAGCAGCGGACACGATGAATCATAAAGGTGCGCTTACTGTGTCGTCGTGGGAAGCCGCCCGAATCGCCGCCCACCTACAGCCGTGCAATCCACCGTCGAAGCGGGTAGGCGTTCAAGCGGATGAGGATGCCGCGACCGGCCTGTAGGGGGCCAGGTCTGCGTTATCAACTCTCGCATGGTTGGTCGGCAAGGCGACTACGCGCGAGAGTGGCTGTGTCGGAAGAGTTTCTGCCGCTGACTGTTGGCCGTTCATGGCCGGAATCTGGCTGCTTCCTGCCAAGAGCTCGTTCAGCAACAGCGCTGATGACAGCGAGGGAAACAGCGACGATGCATGAGATCAGGAGGAATGCGACGACCTGTCCACGGTCGGCGAACCATCCGGCGCTGGCTGAGCTGAGGCCGAATCCGACACAGCTAGATGAGTAGAGAACTGAGTGTCCTGCGGAGTGGTAACGCTCCGGCAGAGCTTCGTGGAGCGACAGATTGCGTGCGGTGACCAGGCAGGATTGTGCGAGTCCAGCAGCAGCCATTGCAACGACAATCCCCGTGAGGGGGTTGATCACCGCGGAGAGAGCGATGAACGCGGCGGTCGCAGTGAGGAATAGTAGGCATTGGGTGCGATAGGTGGTTGGCCAGGTGCGCAGTCCGTAGATGAGGCTGCCGGCGACGGCTGCGATGGAGAAGACGCTGAGTGACACACCTGCCCAGTCGAGATCGTGGCTTCTGATTTCCAGGAGGGGGGAGATGGAGATCTCGATTGATCCAGACAAGAACATGGCGGCGGCGCTGGTGAGATAGATAGGCCAAGCGCGGGCCAGGATGCGAAGGCGGTCATTGGCCGTGCGCTGAGGGCGAGGGTGTTCTGTAGTGAAGTGGGGCGCGGTTGTCGATCCTGGGACGTGGGAGATCCAGAACATGGAGGTAGCGCATCCGACGGCGGCCAGTAGTAGGGGCATACGGCCATCGATTTGCAGGGCGAGAATGGTGACAAGGGCGGGTGACGTGGCGAAGGTGAGGTTAGTGATCACCGAGTCCCAGCTCATCCCGATGTAAATCTGGGAGGTTCCGAGGTTGCGGGTGAGTAGAACTCGGAGACTGCCGATGAGACCGGCTATTGAGCCGCCCATGAGTGCGGCGAGGACAATCAGGAGTGGTTGTGGCAGTTCGGTGACACCAACAGCCAGTGTGATGAGTGCAGCGACAGACACGGCGAGGGCGATGCGCGCGTCGCGGGCGATCGGTTTGGTGTCGGCGCGGGCGCCGAGGATGGGTGCCGCGATGGATTCGGTGAAAACGCATGCTGCCGCCATCCATGCTCCCGTGGTGTACTCGCCAAGTTCGGTGCGGGAGAGCATGACGAACATGATCGGCGCGGCTGCGGCAGGAAACCGGGTCAGCAGGCGGATGACCGACCATGACCAGATTCCGTGTTGGGCCAGTAAGTCTCGGTACTGTTTCATCGTTTGTGCACTTGTGCGTATGCCCGCACCGGAAAGGTCGCGAAGTTGTTGATCTTTACTGGTACGGCGGTGAAGGTGAACTCACGGTCGCGGAGCGCGGCGACCTGGCAGAGATGTTCGACTATTGGGATGCCGTGTTGTAGTAACGCGGAGTGTGCTGGTCTTCTTCCATGGCTTGCGGGGGAGGTGTCGTCGATGTTGACTGAGTCGATGCCGACGAGGGTGGCGCCGCCCTTGATGAGTGCGTGTGCGGTGTCGAGGTCGATGAAAGGGTGCTCAGGACAGCTGTAGTGGTCTGTGCACCAGTGCTTCGACCAGCCGGTGTCGAACAGTACCGCGCGTCCGCTGATGTCGATGTCCTCCAGGGCTTCTGGCGTGATCTGTCGAGTGTGTGCGGGGACGCGGACACCGGGGATGTCGACGATGCGTTCTAGGGGGAGTTGGCTGAGGTCGTATCCGTCCCGATAGCGGTGTGCGGGGGTGTCGAGGTAGGTGCCGGTGTTTCCGACCATGGTGATGTGTCCGATGCGGAACTCGGTTCCGTCGGCGTAGTAGCGGTGTGATTGTTCCCAGGTCAGGTGGTCTCTGATTTCCGGGTTTGGCAGCCCGGGGTATGCGGTTGCGTCTGCGGTGATGGTGTGGCTGAGGTCAATGAGTCGCGGCAACGGGCGCCTCCTCGAGAGTTGGTCCAGCCGAGAGCGCATGCAGTTGAGCTTCGAGCTGGTATGCGTCATCGAGGTCGACACCGACCAGAACGTAACGGACTGTGCCGTCAATCCACGTGGAGTCAGCGGTGATGATGATGCCGCGGCGGGTGGCGAAGTCGAAGGTCAGACCGGAGTCTGTCAAGGCGCGAAGCGCGCCGTCGAAGGATGAGACTTCCCATCGTTCGCGGTCGATGAGTACACGGTCTGATCCGGCGATGTGCGCGGTGAAGACTTTGTGCAGGTAGGTGGCTCCACTGATCCGGCTGTTGGTTTCGTGGACGTAGACGTCTCCGTCGGGTGATACGACAGCGTCCACGCTCATGATGCCGCGATAGCCCATTGCCTGGTAGGCCTTGCACAGTCGCAGTGCGGCATCCGAGACGTCAGCCTGTTCGGTGGGTGTGAGGCATCCAGCTGGGATGACGACGCCAGCGAGGATGGGAGCCATCAGCAGTTGCCCGGTGCCTACCGCGCCGATGGTGTAATCGGTGACTAGATACTCGGCGTAGACTGAACGCGCGTGCTCGATGTAGCGCTCGATGATCACTGTGGATGTGTCGTTGTTGGACAGCCAGTTCCAGTGATCGTCGAGGAACTTCTCGATGTCGGCTACTGCGTCGATGTGGGTCACCGACAATGCCCCTTGGGCCTGGGTGTTGGGCCGTGGGCTGAGAATGAGATTGCCCTCGCTACTGGCCTGGTGTTCTTGCTTGACGATGACAGAGTGGCCTGCGCCGATCAGACCCGCGATGGCGCGATCGGCGCTATCGCGGGTCTGGGCGGTTTCGCCTGCGGCGATCGGGATGCCGATGCCGGCGGCGACGCACCGGAACAGGGCCTTGCTGTTGGCGATGCTCCCCCCGCCTTGTGAGAAGAAATGGGCGCCGGGGAGTGCGCTGGATATACCAGCGGATCGGGCCATGTCCGCGGTAGCGGTATCGGTGAAATAAGGCAGTATACGGTGGATGTCGCGGTGGGCGGTCTCTCGACGTAGCTCTTCGACGAAGGATGGATGTGTCAGTCTGTCCCCGGTGAGGATGACATCGCCGGCGTACCCGGCTGGCGGCACGATGATGGTCACGGTTGTTGGATCGAAGTCGGCGAGCGTTGCGATATAGGCCATATATGCGGCGCCCGGTTGCCGAGGCAGGACGACGATGTCACCGTCTTGGGCGAACCACAGCATCCGCTGTGACAGTGCACACGCGACGAGGCGTTGGTGCGGAGACAGGAGCAGGGGGTCCCCGGCGAGTTGTTCGGTGTAGACGTTCCCGATCAGAATCGAAGCCATCTGAACTCCTGGGGCGTGGGTTGCTCTGCTGACGTGGTGGTCGTGTCGGTGCGGGCCGGCGGTGTGCGGAGGGTGTTGTGTGTCGCGATCTTCAGGATTCGCCAGTAGAAGTCGGGATAGCTGTGGTCAACATGGCGTGCGAGCTTGAGTACCTCGGAGTGCCGCGCACGTAGGCGGTTGAGGGGAACAGCCATCGCGGCGTGGTGTTCGACGTGAAGGTTGTTGCCGTTGGTGAACCAGGTACTCAGTCGCGATCCTGTGATCGAGCGTGTATTGCGGAGTACGTCATCGGTGTCTGCTTCGCACAGGACGTGTTCGGGGAGCTCGACGAGGAAGTGGATCGGTGCTGCCAGAAGCAACGGAACGAACCAGAGTAGGAGAACTTCCTGCCAGGCGCCGAGTGCGCATGCGGCGATCAGTGCGGTCAGAAGGATGGCCATCAGGCGGTATTCCTGGATAACGTCGGCGCGGCGGCGCGGAGAGATCTGTCCGCTGGTGTACGTCCAGCGACCTAGGATGCTCGCTCCGATTGCGTTGAGGACTCTAACCAGTCGGATGTAGTCGAATGCGCCCAGCAGAAGAGTCTTCCAGGTGATCGGCTGTCGGGTATCGAAACCAAAGAACTCTGAATCGTTGGGCGTTCCGAGGAACCGATGGTGTTGGAGGTGACGTACCCGATAGTCGCTGTAGGACACCAGAAGTGGAAGCCCCAGCGGCACACCGACGATGCGGTGCCATCGTGCGGTGCGGAACGCCGAGTGGTGTAGACACTGGTGCTGAAGCTCGACCATGTGGGTGTAGGTGCAGGCCAGAATCAGCACTCCGAGCCCGACTCCGATCGGACCTCCATAGATCTGCGCGGTGATGCCGGCGGTCAGGAGGACAGCGACTCCGAGGAGACGGATAAGGAAGACGCGCTGATCATGTCGGGTGACTTTCTGTCTGGTGAACAAAGGGGGTGCGCTGGCGGCCACGGCATTTCTCCCTGTCCGGTGCACCGTCAGCCTTTGAGCGCTGTCATTCGCGCCCAGACTTGGCTGTAGTAGTCGTTGGCGACTTGGATACGTGTGGCGATGCCTAAACTGATCTCACGCAACAACTCTGGTGAGCGTTCGACGAGTGGAAGAAAGACGCCCTTGGTCCATTCCGCTCCGTGGTCGGCATCAACGTGGACGTGAATACGTTGGTACTCGATAACGTCGTCAGGGACGCGGAGACGTTCGCAGCCGTCAACCATCGCCTGGAAACGCGGTGAAGCGCTCTGCTCGAGGACCCCCATCGCGCCGAGCGCGCGGGGATTGAGATGGCGGTGAATACCGTAGGCCAGCAGTAGCGACGCGTTGGCGTATACCTGCGAGAATTGCAGTGTCCGGTAGTCGAATCCAATCTCGTCCAGCTGCGCACGCATGTACAGCGCGGAATGGTCGAACAGCCGCGTATGCATATGTTCGAGAGTTCCCTCACCCATCTCATCCCAGTAGTTCTCTGCGATAGTGAGCTTGGTGACCCCCTGCGTCCCGATCTGCACCATAGCCATCAGATCATCGAACTTGCTGTCCACAAGCTCTTCGGCAAGGAAGAACAGCGCGATCTCCTCTAGCCCGGCTTCGGATGCAAGGTAGTGATTGAAGTCGTCCTGGGTGTGGGCCTCCGCGACGGCCAGAAACCACTCATGAAACTCGGATGCCGACGCGGGCAGTTCCACATCCTGGACCCGATTGGTCTCCCAGTCGAGCCACCGGTGTTCGATCTCCCGGACATCGGCATCCATGTTCAGTCGAGGAATCGACCGGAAATTGTCGGGGCCGGAAAGGTAGTCGACGTAGTAGGCGTGCAGTCGGCTGAGCTGATCGAGTCGTGCAGATTCATCGCCGGGTTGATCGCTGAGGTGAGGGAACGCGCGGTCGAGAATGCTCGGGTCTAGGTGGGCCGGGCTGTCAAGGACCTCTTGGGTCATGGGTTTTCTCCTCGCTGAAGCGCTCGTTGGTCTTGAACGGATCGGTGTAGCGAATCGAGCCTGGTCTCTTCCCATTTCGTGGTGCCTGTCGGAAGACCACCCTTAGTGTTGGTGGGTGCAGTCGTAGCCAGCAACAGACGTTAGGACCTCTAACGGACACGTCCACGCTCCGCTGTTGTCCCAGGTGGATCGGTTGTTCGCTGCTCTGACTCATAAGGATCTGTACATGTACGACTCGTGCAGGGCCGGGTAGCGTGGAATCCTGTGATAGCCCCGCACGCAGGTAACGCGCTGAACTTTCAGCAGCTGCAAGCATTAGGTGCCGTCAATGAGTACGGCTCGATCAGTGCGGCGGCCGCAGAGCTCTACCTGACTCCATCGGCGGTGTCGCAGCAGCTACAGGCACTCGCGTCGAACTGTGGTTTCGAACTCATTGAGCGCCGCGGCCGATCGGTGCGGCTCACGCGCCGCGGTCTAGCGCTTGCGTCCCTAGCAGAAGAAGTGTTCTCGCGCTGGGAGAGAGGACTGGAATCACTTGCTGCACAGAGTGACCAACCTGTCCGAATCCTCCGAATGGGTGCACTCACATCGGCGTATCGCACCTGGCTTGGGCCCGTCGTTTCCCGTATTCGCTCGACGACTGGTGTCGACATGGAGCTACTCGAAGTTGACCCAGACAAGGCCTGTAAGTACCTCATCGACGGCATGATCGATATGGCCGTCTCGGTGCGCATCCCGGATCAGCTTCCCATGAATATTCAGCGATTCCCGCTCTACAGCGACACATTCAAGGTTGTTGGAGGGATTCCACAACCCCGTGGCACCGGGGTCGCCGCGCTGAGCGATGCATGCTGGGTTCTGCCCGAAAGCCGCACCTACTGTCATGAGATCATCACCGCATATTGCACTGCGGCGGGATTCTCTCCACACCCGATTGCCCGCAGCAACGACTGGGGGGTCATTCAGAGTATGGCGGCCAGCCTCGAAGCTGTCGCCCTCGTTCCCGAGAGTTGTCTCTCTGAGACTCCGGGCTTGTCAGTCTTTGACATCGATGCCGACGAGCTCCCGGACTGGCCCATCGAACTCATCACCCGTGCCGACATCGCTCACAAACCTGAGTTCCACCCCATCCATCGGCTTATTGCCCAACTGGCCCCAATCACGGAAGTGCTATGACCAGCAACGCCTTTTACCACGAAGGGTCACTCGAACTTCAACGCCAACAACACACCACACAGCTGGCTGCACACATCCGCACCCGATACGTGACTGACTACCTCACTGACACGGCAGCCACCATGATCGAGACGGCGGACTGCGTATTCCTCGCTACCGCCGACGCGGCCGGGCGCCCCGACTGCTCCTACAAAGGAGGGCTCCCAGGGTTCATCAGAGTCATCGACCCACAGACCATCGCCATCCCCAACTACGACGGGAACGGAATGTTTCGCAGCTTGGGAAACATCACCGTCAACCCGGCAGTAGGAATGCTGTTTATTGACTTCGTCAACCCTGCGAGACTCCGGATCAACGGGCATGCCAGCGTGCACACCAGCGGTGAGATTGTCGGCGAGTTCACCGACGCTGACGCAGTCACCATAGTTACGGTCGAGCAGGCCTTCGAGAACTGCCCACGATACATCCACAACCACGCGACCGGTGAGTACTCACCGCACTGCCCCCGACCCAACTACCAGCCACCCGACCCCGAATGGAAACTCAAGCCCGAATACGACGGCATCGTCCGCAGAACCAGCAGCAGCGCCGTTGCACTGGATACAGGTGACAGCAAGTCGCGATAGTCGGATTGATCTGCGTGGCCATCATGGACCGTCTCGTCGATGCACTGCCACGCCTGGCCGACTATCGCCGAGGCTCGACGCCAGTCGCAGGGGCCGAGTGGGGTAGTAGTGTCGAAATTCGTTGACACAGAAAGGACTCGATGACCACCATGTATCGCGTTCACCTCATCCACACCGCTGGACTGCCCGCGGCACTCACGAGCGTGCTGGACCTCAACGGTGGGCTGCGCACCGACGATGTGGACTGGACTCAGCCCGGTGTGGTGCAGTTCGACGTCACGACGTCCACCGAGCGGTTCAGTATGCAGGTACCGGTGAACAACGTCGCCGCCGTCACCGGCCCGGTCCGCCGCCGCACAGGCAAGGAGATCGTCCAAGACGCTCTGCGGCAAGTGCCGGAAGATCTCCCCGACATCGAACGAATCGCTCGGGCGTCGGAGATCGCCGCCAAACAATTCCAGCCGGTCACACCTGAAATGCGCGAACGCATTCTGCGTGAAATCGCAGACCGTGAACAGTGACGCGCAGCGAAGGAGATAGATAGTCCTGCGACGCCCTATCTGACATGGCAAGACAGGTGATCAATTGGCTACCGCCACAGTGGAAGACTCTTCCATCCGAGGGGAAAGCCCATCTCGTGCTCGGAGCGCAGCGTGATCGGCGTCAACCGGGTGGTGATCAACTCAGCCACACTCGGTACCCATGTCGATCCCGGCGAGATCGCCTTGAGCAGATGACCGGCGATACACAGCGACGCGAACACTGATCCGTCTTGGCCGGCAGCCAGGCCGCGGAAGCTGTCCATGGCTGCTAGGCGGGCGGTGCCCACGGGCATCAGGTTGCGATTCCACAGGCGGGAAATCTGTACCCGCTCAACGCATGAACATGTTGCGTCGATGACCGTGTGACGCAGCTGTGTCTGTCCGCTTGACCTGGCCGCCGTCAGTGCTCGGCTGATTACCTCACGCGTGTTTTAGTCCTTCGCGGAGCGTGAGGACGCTGTTCGCGCGGAGGGGCCACGATGAGCCAGTGCTTTATCGCTGTCAGTATTCGCGCGGCGCAGCGGGCCGGAGCCCATCGACACAAAGTCTCGCAAGCCCGGCTGCGGACGCCAATCGGGCCGTGGCCTGCAGTTCGGCACGGATCGCCGGCGCGGAGGCCGGATAATCCTGCGATCGTGGAATCGTCGCGCGACGCTATCCTTTGCTTCCGCACCTCGGGACTGATCACCTCATCGAGCGGAAGGGGTGAGACTCAGTAGTGAGTGCCGTGCCAGCCTTCGCACCCAGGTGCGTTGTCATCCGACAATCGACGCACTGGTCACCGACGCGTCACTCGAGTGCTGGAGAACATCAGTCACCTGCCGGTGTCGATGTCGGCTAAGGGCGTGAGTTCCGCCGTCGCAGGTAGGTCTGCAGTGGCGGCGGGTCATCGTCGAGGCTGTCTCCGAACGCTTGTCGTTCGGTCCAGAGTCGCTCGAGTGATCCGTCGGCGGCGTACACCGCGATCTGGTACTCGGGGTTGTCTTCGCCGCTGCTCAAGTTGTGGGCCCAGAGGGCCATCTGGATGCCGTACTTCTCGAAGGAATCATCGAGGTCCCACCGACAACACACCTCTAGTGGGTCGGTATTCGCGATGACGATCGCCAGGGGTGGACACTCCTCACTGCTCATAGTGCGTGTGAGGGTACGCCCGACTCGAACGCTCCGCGCTATGATTTTTCGCTGTCGTCGCCTACGCAGCCGACGGTGCCGGCCTCGGCGTTTTCACGCCATAGTCGCCGCCCCGATGGCACTGCGCTCATCACCCGACACTCCTTGAGCACTCCGGCCCTGGAGGAGGGGAGAGGGCTCAGGCTCAACTGTTGATGATGTAATCGTGGTAGCGGTGTTCGAGGTAGTCACGGACCGCGGTGGGCTCGACCTGCTGAGATGAACCGATTGCGCGGCTCAGATGTTTTTCGCTGTCGCCTGAGCGCACTTGGACGAACCAGGTGTATCCGTGTGGGGCGACTGGCACAACCGCCTCGTTCAGATATCTGTCGATGGCGTCGTCGATGTCACGTTGATCCTCCGCTGATCGCGGCCGTGAACTGACTGTCCGTGTGCCGGAGGAGGGTTGATAGCAGTTCTCGCTGACCGGAGGTACGTCGTCAGGGCTCGTGGGCACCCGAATACACCGTTGGGGGCCTGCGGCCCAAGCGATGAGCATTCCGTAGCCGTTCTCGCTGACCGCGACGAAGTCGGCCGGTATGTCACCCCTAATTGCATGCTCGGGGATCTGATCCCACCGACTGCGATGCGCACGGTCGTCGGAGTTGGCCATGACCGAATCATGGCCTACACCAGGATGTGATGCCCCGCCCCACGCGAAGGACGGCGCGACTATGGTCTACGACGTCTCTGAGCAGCTATCTTGGCCGCCCTCGGCGAGCGCGCGATACTAGCGAAACGGCATCGGCGGTCGTCCACGCCATCAGTTCGAGTAGACGACCCATCAGGGGCCGTGCGCCGACGTTCGGCACCATCGACCTGCCGGTTCTGGCCAAACCGATGATTTGAGCCTTCGTGACAGGTCCGTCCATGTAGTGCGGCTTGCGAATGTCGCACCGGATGGCATAGACAGCGACGGAGGGACACCTCACGATGGCCAACGCGACGAGCACGATCGACGTCGACAGCGTCACCCTCGGGGTGGAGCATTTCGGCGACGTGACAGCGCCGCTGATCCTTCTCGTCGGCGGCACCACCATGCTCTCCTGGCCTGACACGCTGTGTACCGCTCTCGCCCGCGGTGGCCATCACGTCGTGCGGTATGACCTGCGCGACTCAGGAGCGTCGACCACCCTCGATCCGGAGTCGCCGGACTACACGCTGCGCGATCTGGCCGCCGACGCCGCCGTGCTCGCCCACGAACTCGACTCGAGGCCAGCGCATCTGGCGGGTATCGGTGTCGGCGGAATGGTCGCCCAGGTCGCCGCGCTCGATCATCCCGCCGCGTTCTGTGCGCTCACGCTCGTCGGAACCCGGCCTGTCGCTCCGGGGCCGGTCGACGACGACTTGCCGGACCATGACGAGGCAACAATGTCCCGGCTGTTCGCGGTTCCGATGCCGGACTGGTCCGATCGTGCCGCCGTGGCCGAGTTCGCCGCCGCCGGCGCCGAGATCCTGGGTGATGACCCCGTCGCCGCACGGGCGAACGCCGAACGTATTTGGGACCGTACGCCGAGTACCGATCCCGCGATCCAGATGGCGAACCAGGAAGGCATGGTGTTCTCCAAACTCGACTGTGAGCCGCGCTGGCGCGAACGCTTACCGGAACTCGCGATCCCGGTACTGGTGGTGCACGGCAGGCGTGACCCCTTCTTTCCCGTCGGCAACGGCGAGGCGTGTGCGCGCGAGATCCCCGGGGCTCGACTACTCGTGATGGAGAACGCCGCAACCGCGATTCCCGATGCGGTCACCGGTGAGGTGGCTGCGGCGATGCTGTCGCTGAGACCGTGACCGACGGGTTGACTTGTCCCGCTCCAGGGTTCGGTTCGGGCGACCGCCTATGGCAAGTGACCGGGCTCGTTCGTGGACGGGAGATGCTCGTGGAACGCTGCGACCGCCGGTCGAGTAGCCGGCGAGCCGCACGGCGAGCGAGCGTAACGAAACCACTTACCTGACCGGTCTCGACGACCGGCCACCTCACTCGTCGGAGGCTGACCGTGCCGAAGTGTCGGACGGTTTCGGTGTGCTGGTCGACGCGGCCTCACTCGATTCCGGCACCGGCGTCTCCGGGGTGCTGGTGTCAGGTGTCGGTGTCGCGGTGTCGGGCACGGGTGAGTCCGGCGCCGGTGTTTCGGGTGCAGTCGTTTCCGGCGCCGGCGCTTCGGGGGCAGACGTCTCCGGTGCGGTGGTGGGCGGGGCGGTCACGGTCGGGGCAGGCAGAGTGATGGTGAACCCTGCGGTGCCGTGCGGTTGCCATCTCGCCTGGGTGACGCCGTGGTTGACGGTGAAGCCGATCCAGCCGGTGTAGGTCTGGTTGGCCTGCAGCGTCTGCGGCAATGCGACACCATTGTCGGTGGTGGCCGCGGTGACCGTGGTCGGATTGGTGCCGACGAGTTGCCGGAAGTCGTCGGCGGTTATCCGTGACAGCCGTCCGGTGCCGGTCTCATCGGATGTGGTGACGGTCATGCGGACGGCCACGGTCGTTGGCCCACCCGATGTGGTTGCACTGTTGTCGATCTCGTGCAGGACGGCGGTGCCGAGGAAGCGGCCGTCGGTAGCGACGATGTCGAACGGCCTGTTCAGGGCGATGGCAGTCGGGATGATCGGGGCCGGAGATGCTTGTTCGTCCTCGCTGTCTGTGTCGGTGGTCGCCTCGTCCTGGCCGGTATCGTGGTTCCCAGACGACTCACCTTCGACGGATTCCTCGTCGACACGTCCGTCGTCGGGGTCGCTCTCGGTTGTGGGACCGGTGGAGACCGGGTGGGTGGCTGGGGCGTAGCCGTCTAGGCCACATTCCGCTTTGAGTAGCGTGATCGTGTTCGTGTTCGAGCTGGCCGCCCAGGTCGTCCGGAAGGTCAGCGTCAGCTCGGAGACAGCGCTGGTACTGGTGATGGTCTCGTCGTAGGAGAGGGTGGCGTTAACGCGGACTGCCAGTGCTGCGCTGCCGATGTCACCGGTGGTGCTGGTTCCCCCGGCGGCCGGGATGGTGAGCGTTCGCTCAACGGGAATTGCGATGGACGAATACCCTCTGATCCTCAATGTTCCGGTGGGCGCAGTAATCGCCGGGGTACCGTTGACTGGGCAAGTGACGCTATTGGCGATCGGCGCATTCAAATGTGCGACGCTCGGATAGAAGACTGTGTAGCCGATGTTCAGGGAGCCCAGAAACGACGATGCGTGCGCGCCTTCGGTCTGGGTGAACTGTGCTTGCACGCTTCCCGCGGCGTCGTAGTTGTAGCTCGTGCTCACGCCGTGAGAGACACTGCCGTCGACGGTTCCGGAATCACCGGGGTTGGTGTGCGACCGCTCGACAGATTGAGCGGTCTGATTGCCTCCTTCTCCTGAGACAGCCGCGACGGTGCCGCGTGCGTAGCCGTTCATTAGGAGCTCGGCACGACCGAACTCCGAACTGCCCCACACCGAGTCCTGCCAGGAGGCGAGAACTCCGGTGGTCTGCATCGTGAACAGTGCCATCAGTATGGCCGCTGTCGCGGCGACCAGGACGGTGAGCTTGCGTGTGGGTTTCATGATTGCTCTCCTTCCTGGAGGGCGTGGGGTCGGACGGGTATGTCGGTGGCGTCAGGTTGCGTGTGCGGGTCACTCGCGTCGAGCAGCGTTGGTCCCCTTCTTCTGTCGGGGCCAAAAGGCCCAGAGGATGAGTCCGGACATGGCCAAGGTGATGGACCCCAGAACGATCGGGTTGGACAGCCACACAACCTGATTGGCGAGCCCATCGGCGTGCCACACGACCTTGCGCACCGAGGTCACCTCGTACGGTTCGGGATCGGGGTTCGGGTTCGCATCGCCCTGCATCCGGATCTCGACCACGTCGCCGCCTCGGGGGTCGACCGAGATGACGCGGTGGGTCACGGGTTTGAGTCCGCCGCCGCGGTCCACGGTGACGATGTCGCCGACCCGGATGTCGGTGGCGGGGATCTCGTGGACCAGTGCAAGCGATCGTGCAGGGATGGTCGGCGACATCGATCCGGTCTTGAACATGATCAACGAGTAGTTGCCGACGAACGCCCACACGACCAGGCCGATACAGATGACGCCGAACACAGCGAGGATGTTGAGAACCCAATCCTCCATGCGTGAACCGAGGGTTCGTCGCGGTGCCCTGCTGTGCGGTGGCGAGTCCGGTCGACGAGTTGGTGGGTCGACGGTGGCGACCTCGGTCGGCGATGTGGGGTCTTCGGGGACCCAGCTGGCATTCCAACTCGTGGCTACGGTGGGCGCGTCCGGACCGGCACCTCCGGGGGGCCGCACGGTGGTCATGGCGTTCTCGATTCTCGTGGTGTGGTCTTTGGGCAAGATCAATAGGCGGAGGCGATACCGCTCGACAGCCAGCCGGCGAACCAGTTCAACGCTGTGGTCCCTTGCTGATCGACGACGTAGGTCGAGTAGTTCACGTGGGTGCCGGAGTCGACGAAGTCCTTGGCCTCCAACACTTCGTTCACCGCTGCTGCGGGATCGGCTGTGACACTGGCATGGATGACGTTGACCAGCGCACGTGCAGCGCTTTCCAGTTCACCCGAGACCAGCGGAACTCCATTGGTGCCCTTGAAGCTTCCGTTGACGAAACCGGTGGTCAATGCGTGCATCTCCTGGCCGATCTCGACCAGTTGCGTCAGTGCGCTGCCGACGGAACTCGGCGATGCGGGAGTGCCGTGACCCGCTTGGATCAGGCTCCAGGTCAGTTCCTGGGTCTTGCCGACAAGGTTTGCGGTGCGTTCGATGTCGATACGGTCGAGCACTTCGCACAGCGCTGCGGTGGCTCGGGTGAGACCGGTCTCGTCGGGGATCAACGCCAGGACCTTGGCGGTGGTGCCGTAATCGACGGCGGCGGCCGCAGTGACCAGCGGCTGCAGCTGGTTGTTGAGGGTGCCGGAGATTCGGTGTGCGGTGTGCACATCGCCGGCGGCGATCGCGGCCTGCAGTTGGTCGATGTTGTCGCCGATACCGGTGAAGTCCATCGCGGCGATGCGTTCCACTGCGGTTGCGGTCTGACGGACCGCGGTGGTGGTCTGGGTGTCGCTGGTGCCCAACGCCGCACCGATCTGCGCGAGCAGAATGTTCTTCTCCTGGTCGGTGGAGCAGTACCGGTCGCTGGGGTTGCAGATACTCATCACCCGGCCGGCCAGACTGCCCATGCCTTGTGTGCGCGCACCGGTGATCCCGGTGCCGCTGGTGGCGGGGCCGACGGCGGTTTCGCCGTCGGTGCCGGCACTCGGGTCCGACAGCAGTGCCACGCCGATGACCTTGTCGGCCGAGATCGGGCCCTCGCCGTTGCCGATGGACGCGGCGAGATCGCCTGCGGCATCGGCACCCTGGCTGTATCCGGTGATGGTGAACTTCGCGGCCGGATGTGCTGATGCGTAGTCCTGCAACACCTTCGCCGCGTTCGCAATGGCGGTGTTCTTGGACTCGACGTAACTCTGCCCGTTGTCGAAAGCGCGTGCGGTGTAAGGGAGGAAGTAGTTGGTGGCAGCCTGGCCGTGATCGTAGGTGATGGCGTTGGCGATCGGTGCCAGCATTCCGGTCGCGGTCGACGGATCGGCTGATTCGCTCGTTTCCCAGGTGCCGGGGATGAACAAATTGAACGAGGTGGCGGCGGGGGTGCCGGCCGCGGCAAGTCCGGGCATCTGTAGGGCGACAACGCCGAAGGCTGTGGATACGGCGATCAGGCCGAGTCCCACCGAGCGTTTCAGACTGCGATGCGATGATGGCGAAGAATTATCAAGTGGGGAATGTGTTGGTGCGTAAGTCATTCGGAGGCTCCCGCGGCGGGAGATAGACGATCGGGGAGATGTGGGTGCGGGGGTGCACCGTTGCAGGCTGGCCGGCAGCTCGCGCGCGCCGGCCGAGCCTGCGGGGATGGGCGAGCCGGATCAGCTGTCGACGGATGTTCCGTAGACCTGCCAGGCCGCGGTGACCGTGTCACTGCTCAGATTCGACGGGTTGGTGTTTGAAGGCAGCGTCACCGTGAAGGTCAGCTTCACGACTTCCTCCGTGCCGAGCTGCACGCCGGTCAGTCCGGCGGTGCGCAACGTGCCAGTGCCGCCCGCGCCACCCGGCTTATCGGCGCTGATGGTCACCTGGAGGGCATCAGCCACGTTGTTCGTGCCCTGGTTGAGGACCGCCGAGCGGACATCGAGGATCGAGTCGAGGTTCCCGTATTGCTCGGTGACCCACAGCGATCCGGTCGCGGTCGAACCCGGCATCATGTTCGTCACGTCGATCCCGACATCGTCGAGAGTGAACGCAATCGCGGCGCCATTGGCAGTGTCGTACTCCGTCCAGCCCGCGTCGCCGTGCGCGAGCGCGACGGTCGAACCCTGCAGGTTCCACGCCGCGTCGCCGACACCGAATTCGCCGAAGCCCCACACCGAGTCGTTCCACGCAGCAAGGGTGATCACGGCGCCGATGCCGAGGACCGCGCCCGAAGCCAGCAGCGCCTTGCGCTTGCGCCGCTTGTTCTGCGCGGCCTGATCGACGGTCGGGTCGTAGTTGTTGCTCATCGTTGTTCCATGTGTCTCGAAGGGACGAGTAGCAGGTTCGCCACTCACCAATAAAGTACGTATTCGCACACCTCAATGTTTCCGCTGAAAGCCATTTAGGGACCAACGGCCCGTTTAAGTAAATTGTGTTCACGGACCGGTTGTCTCGGCCGTGACAGAAATGCGTGTTCGTGATCTGAATCACGCCGATATTCCGATGCTGTCGCCGGTGCGCGGGTTGATGCTGGGCGCCAGGGCCTTCTACCTGCACTGGACCGCCTGGCTACGCTTGCGAGTACGCCGCCCGGCGGCCACTTCGAGCAAGCTGGCGTTCGAAATTCATGTGAATTATCAATGCGCGGAACGAACGTGAATCGCGCCGAGAAGAACGGGAAGCATCTCGGGGGTAGAAGTCCCCTTGCTAGGCCGCATTCCATCAGGGCAAGATTGGTTCCGCAGCGAACAAGGGAGTATCCGGGAGTCCGAATCATGACGACAGTCAAACGCGTCCATTACATCGACGACGTCGACGGCAAACCCGTCGACCCCGACGATCTGCACACCATCGAACTCGAGATCAGCTACCCGCACCGGCCTCCTGCTCGATACCGCATCGACCTGCGAACAGCCAACTTCGATCGATTCGAACGCGACCTCGCCGCCTACGCCGACGCCGCCCATCGCATGCCAGTCCACGGTCATCCACGCGTGGCGCACCGGAATCCGTCCCTCGACGGCCGCGTCATCAGGGCGTGGGCCACCGCCCGCGGTTACCCGATCTCGACACGCGGTCGGATCTCGATGGCCGTCCTCGCGGCCTATGACGACGCTCATCGTCAGTGACCACTCGGTTGCACGTTCGATCGGCCGGGCCCCAGTGACGTCCGCTGCTGAACATCGCGAACGTGCGATGACGTCACCTGAGGTCGCGATTTCCCTGCCTCGGCGACTCGTCGGAACAGCCCTGCGGGCAAGGACTTTAGCGACGGGCGACCGTCAGTCTGCCGACGTCAGTGCCCGCACGAGAACGGTCCGCGTGTCTGCCGGGTCGATCACGTCGTCGATCTCGCCGACGGTTGCCACGCTGAGCGCCTTGCCCCGTTCGTAGTATCCGGCCAGCAGCTCCTCGTAGCGGGCTCGCCGTGCATCGGGATCGGCGATGGCATCGAGTTCCTTCCGAAATCCCAGCCGGACAGCACCTTCGAGGCCCATCCCACCGAATTCTCCGGTCGGCCAGGACACCGTGAGAGTTGCGGCATGGAGGTCACCGCCGGTCATCGCCATCGCGCCCAACCCGTAACCCTTGCGGAGCACCACCGCGATCAGCGGCACCGACAGTCGCGCTCCGGCGACGAACATGGCGCCGAAACGTCGGACCGTGGCGGTGCGTTCCGCCTCCTGGCCGACCATGAACCCCGGGGTGTCCACGAGTGAGATGACTGGCAGTGAACGTTCTTCGCACAGCGTGAGGAACCGCGTTGCCTTGTCGGCAGCATCGCCGTCGATCGCCCCGCCGAGATGACCAGGGTTGTTGGCGAGGACCCCGACCGGTCTACCGTCGAGGCGGGCAAAGGCGGTGAGGATGCCGGTGCCGAACTCCTTGCGCACCTCCAAAACGCTGTCGGTGTCGAACAGGATGTCGAGCACTGGCCGCATCGGGTAGGCGCGAACCCTGTTCTCGGGCACCAGATGACGTAACGCCCGCTGATCGGCGTGGCTGTGTTCGGGCGCCGGGATACGCGCGGCGACGCGCAGATACTCGCGGGCCGTCTGCACTGCGGCGACTTCGTCGGAGACGACCACGTCGACGACGCCGTTGGGTGATTGCACGGACATCGGTCCGACGTCGCGCGGCGCGACCGCACCGAGTCCGGCTCCTTCGATCATCGCCGGGCCGGACATGCCGAGGCTGCTGTCCTGCGTGGCGATGATGACGTCGCATGCGGCGGCCAGGGCAGCGTTTCCGGCGAAGCAGTACCCGGCCACCACGGCGACTGTCGGGACACGACCGCTGAGTTCGGCCATCAATCGGAAGGTGGGGACGTCGAGCTGCGCGATCGCGGAAGTGTCGGTGTCGCCGGGGCGTCCGCCACCCCCTTCGGCGAACACGACGACAGGCAACGATTGGCGAAGTGCCAACTGCAACAACCGATCGGTCTTGCGATGATTGTGGATACCCTGCGTGCCGGCGAGCACCGTGTAGTCGTAACCGAGGATCGCCACCGAGGTGCCGGAGACGGTGGCGGTACCTGTGACGAGCCCATCCGCCGGTGTCGACGCGATCAGGTCGTCCACCGTGCGGCGGGCGCGTTGTGCCGCGATGACGAACCCGCCGTATTCGGTGAAACTTTCGGGGTCGACGAGATCGGCGATGTTCTCGCGAATCGTCCGCATTCCCTTGTCATGTCGGCGTTGTACCGACGATGGGCGTCCCTCGTCGAGCGTGATGTGTTTGCGCTCGGCCACTTCGGCCAGATCGGGACGAATCCGAGCCAGGTCGGTCTCCGACCATCCGGCCGCCTCGTCGTCGGCGGTGCCGGCCTCGTCGCCGTCGAGCACCACCAGGGGCTCGCCGGTGGCGACGGCATCACCGACCTTGACCATCACGTCGCCGACGATCCCGGCACGTTCGGCGCGGACCACGTACTCCATCTTCATGGCCTCGAGAACCAGCAGTTCTGCTCCCGCAGAGACGTGATCGTCCGGTGAGACGGACACGTGCACGACGACTCCCGCCTGAGCAGCGACGATCGCGTTCGCGGCGGGGGCGGCGAGATCCGCATCGGCCGGGATGTCATCGACAGGGTCGGCCACGGGGTCGACGGGCGCCGCGGCGAGAAGTTCGCCGATGTGTCCGTCGACGTAGGTGGTGTCGAGGCCGCCGGTCATCAGGCCGGCTTGCGAGAGCAGGGCACGCAAGACGCCGCGGTTGGTGCGTACGCCGTCGAGGTCGAACTGTGCCAGCGCCCGCTCGGCTCGGCCGGTGAGGGTGGCGTCGTCGCCGCGGACGATGACCTTCGCGAGCAGCGAGTCGTAGCGTGGATTCATCGAATACCCGACGTAGCCATGTGTGTCGACCCGGATCCCCCTGCCGGTTGGCGGGGCAAAGCGACGCAGGATTCCCGAACTCGGGGTGACGGTACCGTCGGCACCGATGGTCTCGGCGTTGAGACGTGCCTGTAATGCCCAGCCGCGCAGCGTGACACCGTCGGCGATGCCGAGATCGCTCACCGACCGACCCACGGCGAGCCCGAGCCCGATCTCCACGAGATCGAGACCGGTGACCTCCTCAGTGACCGTGTGTTCGACTTGCAGTCGGGGATTGACTTCGAGAAAGACGAAATCGTCACCGGTGACCAGGAACTCGACGGTGGCCAGACCGCGGTACTTCCCGACGGTGGCGACGGCCGCGCGATGCAGCGCCTCTCGGAGCGTGTCGGAAAGAGCAGGGGCAGGGGCGATTTCAATCAGCTTCTGACGGCGTCGTTGGACACTGCAATCCCGATCGCCGAGCGTGACCGTTTGCGCGCCGTCGCCGGCGACCTGGACCTCGATGTGGCGAGCATCGGGATAGAGCTGCTCCACGTAGACGACACCATCGCCGAACGCCGATTGTGCCTCCGAGGAACAGCGGCGCAGCGCATCCTCAAGGTCGGGCGTGTCGGTCACCGGTCGCATGCCGCGCCCGCCGCCACCGGCGCGGGCTTTGACCATCACCGCAGCCCCCGGGCCGAGTGAGTCGAAGAATCGATGCGCGTCGTCGGCGGCTGCGGCGGCCGGGACCGGGACGCCTACGGACGCAGCGTGGTCGCGTGCTGCGGTCTTGTCGCCGAACAGTGCGAGAGCCTCGGGCGACGGGCCGACGAACGTGATGCCGGCCGCCGCGCACCGCTGCGCAAGCATCGAATTCTCCGACAGGAAGCCATATCCCGGATGCAGGGCCTGCGCTCCGGTGCGCACGGCGGCGTCGACGACGGCCTGCACATCGAGATATGCGGTCGGTCCGGCACCGGGCAGTTCGACCGCGTCGTCGGCGCGTGTCACGTGCGCGCAGTCCCGGTCATCGGCGGGGTGGACGGCCACGGTGCGGATACCCAACGCGGCCGCGGTCGCGATGATGCGGACCGCGATCTCGCCGCGGTTAGCCACCAAGAGGGTGTCCGGCATGAGGGTCATCGGTCGGCCCGCCTCAGCACGATCCCCGCGGCTTCGCGATCCCACACCCCGTCGTCGACGCCTGCGGCCCGTAAGAGGTGCTTGTGCACCTTTTGCGTCGGGGTCTTCGGTAGCCCGTCCGCGAACTGGACATACCGAGGAACCATGAAGTACGGCAGTCGATCCACCAGATAACGGGTCAATTCCTCAGGTGTCACCGTGACTTCCTCTCGCGGGACCACCACGGCCTTGATCTCGTCCTCGGTGAGGTCGGAGGGCACCGCGACGACGGCGCTCTCGAACACCCCGGGGTGCGAGTTGATGACTCGCTCGACCTCGAAGCTGGAGATGTTCTCGCCGCGACGGCGCAGCGCATCCTTCATTCGATCGCTGAAGAAGTACCGGCCGTGCTCGTCGGCGCGGAAGGCGTCACCGGTGTGCACCCAGCCGTCGACAAGCGTCTCCGCGGTCTTGTCCGGCAGATTGTGGTAGCCGCGCATCACGGTGGCCGGATGGTCGGGACGGACCCAGAGTTCGCCCACCTCACCGGTTTTCACGTCCCGGCCGTCGGCGCCGACGAGCCGCAACGAGAAGCCGTCACGCGGAAAGCCCGCCTCACCACCGACGATGGTCTCCGGAGCGCCGTTGAGGACGGCGCCGACCTCGCTCATGCCGTATACGGAGGCCACCTCGACACCGAACCCCGCCGGAAACCGTCGACATCGCTGGCCAACGGGGCCATGATGGCCAACTCGAGTGAGTTGTCCGCGTCGTCGTCTCGGGGCGGACACTGTTGGAGCAGCTCGGCCATGGCGCCGAGCGTCACCGTGACGGTGATGCCGTGTTCGCGGACGGTCGGCCAGAATCTGCTGACTGAGAATGCGGGCTCGACCACGCACAGTGATTCGTGGATGAGTGCCTGATAGACGCCGTACCACTGGCCGGCGAGGTGAAAGAGCGGCAGTGTCACGAGGATTCGGTCCCCGGTCCGGGGACGGGCCTGGTCTTCGCGCGACGCATACGTGTAGGCGTGCGCGTGCGAGATCAACACGCCCTTCGACCTGCCGGTGGTGCCCGACGTGTACATGAACGCCATCAGATCGGTGGCATCGATACGTTGCGGGGCAGCGGGTTCCGATGACGTCAGGGCGTCGAAGTCGACGACGGTGAAGCGGGATCGCAGATCGTCGGCTGCGGCGATGTCTCCGTGCACCACGACGGTGCGCAATGCGGTCAGATCGCCGGCGATCCGCGCCAGTCGGTCGACTTGATCGGCCTCGATCACCAGAGCCGATGCGGCGGAATCGTTGAGGATGTGGCTCAGGAAGTCGCCTTTGTACGCCGAGTTGATGGGCACCTCGACCATGCCGCCGAGCGCCGTCCCCGTCCAGGCGTGTACGGCGTCGAGCGAGTTGTCCAGCATCAGCCCGACGGGTTCTTGCCGTCGTACGCCGAGGGCTGTCAGACCTCCGGCGATCCGCATCGACCGGGCGTGACTCTGCGCCGCTGTGTAGCGCCCGTCCGGGCCGATCTGCACGATCTCGTCCGGGATGTGATCACACACTCGTTCGTATACCGCACTGATCGTCCGATTCTGGATGTCGGGGAGGCCCATGACGATGTACTTTACATAGATGTCAAATAGCCGAGGTGGAAAGCGCGGAATCGGGGGACGGACCCTTGCCGAGTCCGAGAAGCGTGAACTACTGCTCGACCATGCCGAGCGCACTTTCTGTCGGCTCGGCTTCGCGCGCACGACGATCGGGGCCCTGGCCGATGACGCGGGCGTGACCCGTCCGACGGTCTACGCCTACTACGCATCGAAGGACGAGGTCTTTCGAGCGCTCGCCGAACGGGTGCGTGACGAATTCCTGGCACTACAGGAGGAGATCGGCGCGACGTCGGCTCGCGAGATCGGACGGGCCGGCATCATCGGCTACCTGCATGCTTACGTCCGACATCGCGACATGTTGACGTTGATCGCCCATCAGGCCCTGTCCGACGGCGGCATCCGGGTGCTGCTGGCGGAGATCCACGATCGTGCGACGCGTCGGCACGCTCGGTTCCTGGCGGGGCTCGAGGAACGGGACGGGGCGTCGTTGGCCGTGCCGGCCGCGGCCCTGGCCGAGGCCGTGAACGGCATCGTCATCCGATTCGCCGACTTGGCCACCACCGAGCCACCGCGGCTGCCCGAACTGGAGACGGACCTCGTCGCAGCCTATGAGCGGCTGGTCGGACTACCGGAATGACCGTCCAGGCCTACTCGAGTGCCGAGACGGAGATCGTCTGCCACATCGAGTGCGTGGCGCCGCCGGCCACCTCGACGACGTTCGGGCCGACGTTGGCCGTCTCCACACAGAGGAACTCGCGCCAGTGTGGTCCGACGTCGGCCATGGACGAAGCGCCCTGCTCGCCGGGATTCCACACCACAGCCGTTCGCGCGCCGCGTCCGGATATCTCGATCACGCGCCCCAGCCCTGGGTCGACGACCCGGTAGGTCCCGCCGGCATCCGGGTAGACGCGGTCGCTGCGCGGCAGATCGTCGGGGAGTGCCCAATCTCCTCGCTGCGGGTGCGGCCGGAGCTCGTCGAACTTGTCCAGGTACGTCAGACCATCGAGGCCTTCGACGCGAACTGCCGCGACGTCGGACACGCGGAAGTAGTTGTGCAGGGCCTCGGTGAGGACCACGGGATCGGTACCCGGGTTGTGCGTGTGGACACCCTGCTCGAGGACGGCGCCCACACGTACCGTCATGCGCGGTCGAAGGGCGAGGTGATCGAGTCCCACGGGAACCAGCTCGATCTCCGTGTCGCCGGTGTCGGTGATCTTGCCGGTGACCGGCTGCCACTGTGCGGTGCGCGCATAGCCGTGCGACGGCATGTCTGCCGGCTGCCCCTCCCGCGCGAAGTACGGCCAACACACGGGTATGCCTCCCCGGATCGGGGTCGGTGGGGGCGCAGCCGATGGGGAGACCCAGAGCGCGTCGGCGGCATCGGCAGGGGCCCGGAACGACAACACCTGCCCTCCGAAAATCGAGATCGCCGCGGTCGAATGCGCCGTCTCCACGATCAGTGCATCGAAGCCGTACATCCGCCCTCGACGTACGCCGTCGAGGTCCTCAGGAGCCGTCATCGAAACAGACTGGCATATCGACACCGGTCCCGAGCGGGGATCGCTCGGGCCGTCGATGCCGACATCCTTGCGAACGCAAACACGGCCGCTGACCAGGCGATTTGACCTTGACCGTCGCGTTGCGTAACTTTCTTCGAGTCAGAGCGACCACGGCGCCGCCCCGGACAGACCCGAGAGGGAC
>NZ_JBCLVL010000026.1:0-39214 GCF_048537895.1 Gordonia sp. CPCC 206044 | reverse complement strand
GCCGTCGGTGGCGACGCTGGCGGTGCCTGCTTGGTGGCCGCGGGTGTCGGTGACCGTGACGGCGACCGTGTCGAGCGGTGTGCCGTCGACAGCGGTGATCCGACCCGCGATACGCGGCCGATCAGTATGCGCCACAGCGTCACCCGCACCGGCGAGCCGGTGACGTGCACCCGCCATGTGGGATTCGTCGATCAGCTCCGAGGGCACACCGACACCGGCGTCGGCCGCAACTGCCGCCAACTCGGCGCCCACCGTCTCCGGCACGGCCACGGCCGCGGACTTCTTGGAACCGGTGAACAGCGAGGCGATCGCACCCAGCACACAGCAGATCAGAGCGAAGGTGAACGCCGCGGTCAGGCCGTCCGAGAACGGATCGCTGATCAGATGCGGGAAGAACTCCAGGCCGGTCAGATGATCGACGCTGGCCTGCGGCAACCCCTGCAGGGCCGAACCGGCGACCTGCTGGATCGGGTTGTATCCCAGGAACGCGGCGAACAGGATGCCCACCGTCGGGATGTGTGCGATTCCGTTGGCCGCCTGCTCGGGCATGCCGTTGCTGGTCAGGCCGCTGTACATGGCGTCGGGCAGATGAGAGCTCAGGCCCGCGATCATCAGCGAGAAGAACAGCCCGATCGACAACACCATGGCCGCGTTCTGGAACGTGGTCATCATGCCGGCACCCGACCCGCGCGATGTCACAGGTAGCGAGTTCATCACCTCGGCGCGGTTCGGCGAGGCGAACAGGCCCATGCCGATGCCGTTGATGAGCAGGATCACGGCGAACACCCAGTAGTCGAAATCGACCGGCAGCGCGATCAACCCGGCGAACGTGCCCGCGGTGATGAGCATGCCCACCGTGGTGAACCACTTGGTGCCCAACTTGTCCGAGAGTGCTCCGGAGACCGGGGCGCTGAGCAGGAAGCCGATCGTCATGGGAACCATGTAGATACCGGCCCACAGCGGGGTGCGCGTGTAGTCGTAACCGTGCTGCGGCAGCCAGATGCCCTGCAACCAGATGATCAGGATGAACTGCAGACCACCGCGGCCGATCGAGGCCATCAGGTTGGCGATGTTGCCGAAGGCGAACGAACGGTTCTTGAACAAGGACAGTTCGAACAGCGGGCTGGAGACCTTGGTCTCGATGAAAACGAAGATCGCCAACACGATCACACCGCCGATGAGTGCGGCGAGGACCCAGGGGTTGCCCCAGCCCATGTTGGAGCTGCCGTAGGGCTGGATGCCGTAGGTGATGCCCACCAGGATCGCGATGAGGCCGACCGCGAAGGTCAGGTTGCCCCACCAGTCCATCTTGGCGTGCCTGCGCTCGCCGAGGTCGTGGAGCTTCATGTAGGCCCAGATGGTTCCGACCACACCGAAGGGCACCGAGACCAGGAAGATGAAGTGCCACTGGATCGGTGCGAGGACACCGCCGATGAGCAGACCCAGGAACGAGCCGGCGATCGCGGCGACACCGTTGATGCCCATGGCCAGACCACGCTGGTTGGCCGGGAACGCGTCGGTGAGGATGGCCGACGAGTTGGCCATCAGGAAGGCGCCACCGACACCCTGGACGATTCGCCAGAAGATCAGCCAGATCGCCGCCTCACTGCCGTCGAACCAGGTGATGGCCAAGAAGATCGACGAGACCGTGAACACGGCAAAGCCCATGTTGTACATGCGGGCTCGACCGAACATGTCACCGAGACGACCGAAGCTGACCACCAGCACGGCGGTGACGACGAGGAAGCCCATCATCATCCACAGCAGGTAGCTGGTGTTCTGCGACTCGAGGGGATTGAGGTTGATGCCCTTGAAGATGTCCGGAAGGGCGATCAGCACGATCGAGGAGTTGATCGTCGCGATCAACATGCCCAACGTGGTGTTGGACAACGCGATCCACTTGTAATTGGGGCCGAGTTCCTCCAGTGAACTCTGCCGAGAGCGCCGGGAATTGTCCGGCTCCGAGGCGGTCGCCGAAGTCGGCGGAGCCGCTGTGTCGTTCGACATCTGTGCCTTTCAGATCAAGAAGAAAAACGCTCGATCAGTTCGAGGTGTGGACGGCCTGGACGTCCAAGGTGACGGTTGCGGTGCTACCGATCTGCGCGACACCGCTGAGCAGCTTGTCGTCGAAGCTGATCCCGAAGTCGTCACGCTTCAACGTGCCGGTCGCCCGGAATCCGGCGCGTCGGCCACCCCACGGATCGTCGACCGTGCCGAGGTAGGTCATCTCGAGCGCTACCGGGACCTCGCTGCCGCGCAGCGTGAGAGTTCCGGTGAGCGACCAGGTCTCGTCGGTGGCCGGGCGTACCTGTCCGGCCCGGAACTGCGCCACCGGATACTGCTCGGCGTCGAAGAACGCATCCGACCGAAGGTGGTCGTCGCGCGTCTGGTTCTCGGTGTCGATGCTCGCCGTCTTGATCTCGGCGAGCACCGACGACCGCTCGACATCGTCGGCGACGTCGATCGATCCGGTGAAGTCGGCGAAGCGTCCCTTGATGGTGGCGATCCCGAAGTGGCGCACGCTGATCTCGATGATCGAGTGACCCGGGTCGATCTCGTAGTGGCCGGCGGCCGGCACCGGCGCACCGCCCGCGCGGACCGCGGCGATCTCGCCGAGGCTCAGCGAGCCGGGACCGGACACCACGGCGACCCGCGCGGTCGGCTGATAGCCCTCGGCGGTGACGACCACGGTGTAGGTACCGATTTCGAGATCGGCGGCGCGCACCATGCCCTCGGCGTCGGCCCGCACGATGGCGCGCTGTTCACCGGCCTGGGACATGACGGTCATGACGGCGCCGTCGAGCGGACGACCGCTGGTGGTTGCGACGCGTGCGGTGATGGTGGTGCTCATGCCTGCCCCCTTGCTCCGAGAACGAACTCGTGAGTGGCGACCCGGCCGGCCTCGACGTCGATCGTCGCAGCGACCGGGGCGTACCCGTTGGCGATGACGGTGTAGTCGCCGGGCGCGAGGTTCGCGAAGAGGTAGCGCCCGGTCTCGTCGGTGAGTGCGCTGGCCGCCATCTCGCCGGAGTCGTTGAGCAGTGCGACCTGGCTGTGCGCGACCGGCGCGCCGTCGGTGCCGGTGTTGCCGTCGGTGATGACGCCGACGAGCTCCGCGGCGGTGCGCAGCACCACGTCGACCGTGGCGCTGGCGGTGCCGCTGAGGGTCACCGTCTCCGCGACGGGATCACACCCGGGCGCGGTCACGATCACGGTGTACATGCCGTCGGCGAGACCGGCCACCTCCCAGCGGCCGTCGGCGTCGGTGACGGCGGTGGCGGTGATCTGTCCGGTGTGGTCGGCGACCGCGACCGTCGCCTTGGCGACCGTCTCACCGGTCGCCGAGGTGGTCACCGTGCCGCTCAACGCAGCCATCGACGACAACACGACGTCGACGTCGACAGGGCTGTTGCCGACGGTGATGGTGAGCGCCGACGGCTCGAATCCGTCGGCCGAGACGACGAGCACGTAGTGGCCGCCTCCCGACGCCTGCACCACGAAGGTGCCGTCGGGATGGGCGACCGACCGCGCGGCCTGACGCCCGCTCGGGTCGATGACGGTGATGGTGGCCTCGCCGATCGCGGTGCCGTCGCCGCGACGCACCTCGCCGCGAATGAGGCCGCCGGGGATCTCATAGGACGGTTGGACACCGTCGCCGTCGTGGTGGCCGTTGGTGTTGGGCTGCATCAGGCTCCCTCCTGGGTCGTGGTGTTGTCTGCTCGGTGCGGATCGAGTTCGCACATGGTGTCCGCGAGTCGTTGCATGGCCCGCGCGATCGTGTCGCGTTCGGACTCGTCGAGAGACGCGAGGGCCTCTTCGAACAGCTCCGATTTCCGTGAGGACGCACCCTGGATGTAGTCCATCCCCGGTGTGGTCAGGGCGAACAGACTGACCCGTCCGTCGTGCGGATCGGTGGTCCGTTCGACCAGCCCACGGTTTTCGAGTGCGCCGACCAGTCGTGACATGGTCGGTGCGGTGACCCCCTCGCGGTCGGCGAGTTCGGTCGCCCGGATCGGCGCGTTCTGCGCAATGGTCCACAATGCCGACATCTGTCCGGCGGACAGTTGCCCGGCACCCGCTCTGCTGCGGACCGCACGCCCGATCCGGATGAGGTCGCGGTGTACGGCGGCCGCGCAACTCGGTGACGCGGTGGTCGCGAGACCGCCGGCTCGACTCTCCTTCATCGAGACGACATCCCTCCGGCAGCCAACTAGTTAGTTAGCAAGATGAAATTAAAATTACATAGCCAGACTAAGTGATTCTCCCGCCGAAACCCTCATCGAGAAGTGTGAGTTCAGCTACAAAAGGTTGCGAGAATCGGTAGGAATCAATCCATTTCGGACATTCGCGACACGGCTGTCGGCGGCTTTCCGCGCAATGCCGACGCCACCGCAGCGCACAGCGAGAGAGCGATCGAGACCGCGAACACGACGACGAGGCCGTCGTGGAACGGTCCCGACAGCAGATCGGGGAAGAAGCTGTGCCCGGTCAGGTGATCGCGCTGAGCGGTCGTCAGGCCCTCCAACGTCCCGGTGTTCGACAGCAGATGCTCGATGGGGTTGACGCCGAGCATCGCGGAGAAGAGGGACGAGACCGGAGGCAGTTGGGAGACGTCGGATGCCACCGACGGTGGCACGCCCTGCTGTTGTAGGCCGCTCGACATGGCTTCGGGCAGGTTCGCGGACAATCCGACGACCATGAGCGAGAAGAAGACGCCGATCGACAGCGCGGTTCCCGAGTTCTGGAAGGTCGCCCGCATGCCCGACGCCACGCCCCGGTAGCGGGCCGGCACGCTGCTCATGATCGACGACGTGTTGGGTGCGGCGAACATGCCCGTCCCGATGCCGTTGATCGCGATGAGCACGGCGAACACCCAGTAGGGAAAGGCGATCGGCAGCAACATCAGCCCGACGAAGCTGGAACCGAACACCAGCATCCCGACGGTGGCGAAGCCGCGTGCCCCGAATCGATCCGACATCGCTCCGGTCAGCGGCCCCGACACGAAGAACCCGAGCGTCAGCGGCAGCATGAAGATGCCCGCCCACAGGGGCGTGTCCGCGTAGTCGTAGCCGTGCAGCGGAAGCCAGATGCCCTGCAGCCAGATGATCAGGATGAACTGCAGTCCACCCTGTGCCAGCGATGCGCACAGGGCCGCGCCGTTCCCGGCGGTGAACGCTCGGATGCGGAACAGATCGAGGTGGATCATCGGCTCGGCGACGCGTCGCTCGACGGCGACGAAGGCGATCAGCAAGGCGACGCCGACCCCGAGCAGGGTGAGCGTGGTGGGGTCGGCCCATCCCATCGTGTGTCCACCCCGTGGTTGCAAGCCGATAGTGATCGCGACCAGGATCGCCGACAGCCCGATGCCGAAGGTCGCGTTGCCCCACCAGTCGATACGCCCCGGATGTCGTTCGCCGCTGTCGCGCAGCTTGAGGTAGGCCCAGATGGTGAAGAAGATGCCGACCGGGACGTTCACCCAGAACACCGCACGCCAGTCCCACGCCGCCAGCAGACCTCCGAGGACGAGCCCGGTGAGTTGTCCGGCGAGCGCCGCAACCTGGTTGAGGCCCAACGCGAATCCCCGTCGGTCCGGTGGAAAGGCGTCGGTGAGGATGGCTGCCGAATTGCCGGTCAGCATCGATCCGCCGATCGCCTGCAACACCCGCCAACCGATCAGCCAGACCGCTGCGGCCGACGCGTGAAAGGGATCGAAGGACAACAGGATCGACGCCACGGTGAACACCGCGAACCCGGCGTTGTAGATCCGAACCCGCCCGAACATGTCGCCGAGCCGGCCGAGGGTCGTGACCGCGACGGCCTGGACGAGTCGATAGCCCATGATCATCCAGAGCAGATAGCCGATGTTCTCCGCGGCCAACGGGTCGAGGCCGATGCCGCGGAAGATCGCCGGCAGCGAGATGATCACGATCGAGCCGTCGAGTGCGGACATGAACACCGCGGCCGTCGTGTTCGACAACGCCACCCATCGATACCGATCGGGACGTGTGGACGGGTTCGCGGTCTCCTGCGACGTCGGTGTGGCTGTCACAGTGCCTCCCGCAGCCGATCGAGCAGGGGCAGTGCCGTGGCGAGCGTCGTGATCTCGTCGTCGGTCAACGCGCGCGACAGCGCTTCGGCGATCGCCACCGTGCGTTGATTGCGACGCCCGTTGAGTGCGCCCACGCCACTGGGTGTCAGGTCCACGACGATCCGTCGGCGATCGGCGGGGTCGGGTGTGCGATCGACGAGACCGCGGTCCAGCAGGCCGGCGACGGTGGTCCCCATGGCCTGTGGGCTGACCTGCTCGCGGCGGGCCAGGTCGGCGGACGTGCACGGACCGTCGCGGTCGAGGCGGGCCAGCACCATGGTCT
Organism: Gordonia sp. CPCC 206044; assembly: GCF_048537895.1. Classification (NCBI taxonomy): domain Bacteria; kingdom Bacillati; phylum Actinomycetota; class Actinomycetes; order Mycobacteriales; family Gordoniaceae; genus Gordonia; species Gordonia sp. CPCC 206044. The sequence continues at coordinate 32,843 of NZ_JBCLVL010000026.1, read as the reverse complement.
CGGGGACGCTCGGATCGTCGGGGCCGCGGCGCTGGCGCAGTTGGCGGACGAGGGAGCCGACCGTGATGCGCAGGTCGGAGGCGACGTCGAGCGGATCGGGTTTCGGCATTTAATCAATCTAAATTGATCAGTTTGTGTTGATCAATTGCGGCAAGTCGGTCATCTGCGCCGGTTTCCGACAATTCGTCGGCGAGCCGGTCATGATCAGACCATGACGATCGATGAACAGGAACTCCGGTCCGCGATCGACGGCGCCGCTGCCCGCGTGCACGGTGACCTGGTCGGATGGCGACATCACCTGCACGCGCACCCCGAGTTGTCGAATCGGGAGGTCGCCACCGAGGCGTTCATCGTCGAACGTCTCACCGAGGCCGGTGTCGACGAGATCCATCAGGGCATCGCCGGACACGGGGTGGTGGCGTTGCTCAAGGGTGGCCGACCGGGGCCTCGGATCGCGGCACTACGTGCCGACACCGACGCTCTTCCGGTCGCGGAGACGTCAGGCGTCGACTTCGCGTCCACCGTCGTCGACGAGAACTATCCCGGGGGTCCGTTCCCGGTGTCACACGCGTGCGGCCACGACTGTCACACGGCGACAGTGCTCGGCGCCGCCCACGTATTGGCCTCGGTGCGTGAACATCTGCCGGGTTCGGTGATGTTCATCTTCCAGCCCGCAGAGGAGGGGCCGCCGGTCGACGAGCCGGGAGGTGCGCAGGCCATGGTGGATGCGGGAGCATTCGGCTCCACGGCGCCGACGATGGTCTTCGGCATGCACGTGGCGCCGTTCCCGAAGGGCATCGTCGGGGTGCACGTCGGCAATCAGTTCGCCGCGTCGTGCATGGTGAAGGTCACGATCGAGGGCAAGCAGGTGCACGGTTCCACGCCGTGGTTCGGTGTCGACCCCTATCCCGTTGCGGCCCAGATCATCACCGGAAGCGCGCAGATCTACCGACAGGTGCCGGCGACCAATGCGATCACCGTGTCCTTCGGGCATCTCGACGATGTCGGACGTTTCAACATCATCGGCGCGACGGTCACCCTGTGGGGCACGATCCGGTGCCTGTCCGCGGGCGACATGGCGACGGCGCAGGCGAATCTGCGGACCCTGGTGGACGGCGCGGCCGCCTCGTTCGGCGCGACAGCAACGGTCGAGTACCTACAGGATGTGCCCCCGGTGACCAACACACCCGAGTGGGTGGACGCGATCCGACCCAGCATCGAGCGTGTCGTCGGTGACGAGCGTGTCGTCGACGTGCCGCCGGCGATGGGCTACGACGACATGTCGGTGTTCGTCCGTGATTTCGGCGGCGCCTACTTCAACTACGGCGTGCAGGACACGCGACTGACCGTCGACTCGATCGAACCGGTCGAGGGCGGCCGCGGGATCGCGATGAACCACGCGCCGAACTTCTATGCCGACGACGACGCGCTCCTCGATTACCTGCGCATCTTCGCCCATGTCGCCAACGACCACCTGCACGGTGCCGCAACGACTTCGACGAACGGTCAGTAGCGGGCCGGCACGTGCGTCAACGCCAGATCGGGGCTCTGGTACTCGCCGATCGTGCGCTTGGGCAGTTCGATGTCCGGAGCCGCCAGTGGTGTGTACGGGATCTGGTCGAGGAGATGCCGGATGATGTTGAGGCGGCCACGCTTCTTGTCATCGGTGTTCGCGACGTGCCATGGGGCCCAACCGGTATCGGTGTAGCGGAACATGTCGTCACGCGCCCGGGTGTAATCGTCCCACCGCGCGTACGACTTGATGTCCATCGGTGACAGCTTCCAGTACTTGCGGGGATCGGTCAGGCGGCCCTCGAGACGGGCCGTCTGCTGTTCGGGGCTCACCTCGAGCCAGTACTTGATCAACGTGATCCCCGCCCGAACCATCGCTCGCTCGAGTTCCGGTGCATCGCTGAGGAATTGCTTCGACTCCTCCTCGGAGCAGAAACCCATCACCCGCTCCACCCCGGCCCGGTTGTACCAACTGCGGTCGAAGATGACCACCTCGCCGGCCGCGGGAAAATGCGCCACATAGCGCTGCATGAACATCTGCGACTTCTCGCGCTCGGTGGGGGTGGGTAACGCGGTCACCCGGAAGACCCGCGGACTGACCCGCTCGGTGATCGCCTTGATGACACCACCCTTACCCGCGGTGTCCCTGCCCTCGAAGACGATGGCGACCTTCGCTCCCGTCGCGCGCACCCACTCTTGCAGCGCGACGAGTTCGGCATGCAGTTCCTTCAGTTCCTTGCGGTACTCCTTGTTCTTCATCAGAGGCAGTGGTGTGGAGGCGGATTCGTCGTGCTGGTGCGACGACTGGCCGTGCTCGGCGCCGGCGTGATGCTTGGAATGCTTGGATTTGTGCGACTTCTTGGATTTCTTGCCCACATCGTCTCCTCACGCCGTCGGGGTCACCACCCGATCTGTTGGCCCAGCACTTTACGTCAGGATCGGCGTACACCGCGCGGTAATACGCCTGCCGTCGTGCCGGGATGCGCGTCAGACGAGTTCGGGTACGTGCAGATGGGCGAGAACGAGCTCGAACTCGCACACCTCGAGCACCTCCGCGCCGGCGTCGGCGGTGCCCGCCTCGCGGATCGTGCCGGCTTCGCCCCGGGTCCGTTCCATCGCGTCGGTGCTGTCGTAGGCGACCGACGACACGGCGAGGGCGGACTCTCTGTCGATCATCAGGCTGGCGCTGCAGAATCCGTCGAGGTCGCCGAGAGCGGGCAGCGACGCCAGTTTGAAGACGTCGACGGCACGGTCGAAGTGGTCGGGGTCCACCCGGAACCACGTCGCTCGAATGCAGGCGCCGTCGCGGGCGCGGTGATCGCGGTGGAGTGCGGCGATCTCCCATTCGTCGACCTGCGGCCGTCCGCCGAGCGTCTCTGCCGCTCGGGTGCGGACCGACTGCAGGCGGCGGTCGGTGGCGAGCATCGCCTCGCGGGTCTCCCACGAGCTGGTGATGATGCATCGCCGCGAGCCGCGGTCGACGATCATCGACAGGCCGCGATAGCCCGGTAAGACGGCGAGCATCGGTGCGACCTCGGTCTCCACATGGCGAATCCCGGTGTCGATGAGATTCGGATGAGCGACGACGGTGGTGGATCGTGCGAACACGGCTCTTCCCTCCGGTCGGGGCAGCGCCCCGGCGGCGCCGCCGGTCGCCCATGACGATTCTCCGTTACCGACCGGTTGGCAAGAGGTCGCGTGCTGCGCAGCAGCGGTTCACCGGGCACCCGACGTGCGGGTCGAGGGGCGGGCTGTGGGCGGTCGCGCGGCGGAGACGCCGGGTGCGATGGTTCCATGGATACGGCGCGCACGGCGCGACCGCGGTCACACACCGACGTCGGAGGTGATCGCGTCGTGGTCACCACGGGTGACCGCTCACTGTCCCCGACGATGAGGAAACCCGGTTTGACCACCTACGACGATCCAGAGATCCGGCCGTCCACCGACGACGACGAGGGCTATCAGCGGGGGCTCACCAGCCGCACCGTCCAGATGATCGCCATCGGCGGTGCCATCGGAACCGGCCTGTTCTACGGGGCGGGCGGTGCGATCGAGAAGGCCGGACCGGCCCTGATCCTCGCCTACGCGCTCGCCGGGTTGGCCATCTTCATCGTGATGCGTGCACTCGGCGAGATGCTGATCTACCGACCGATCTCCGGCGGCATCAGCGAGTACGCCGACGAGTTCCTCGGACGGTTCGCCGGGTTCAGCCAGGGCTGGACGTACTGGGCGGTGTGGACCACCACCTGCATGGCTGAGATCACCGTCGCCGGCAAGTACGTCAACTACTGGTGGCCGTCCATCCCGGTGTGGGTGACGGCATTGGTGGCGCTGATCGTGCTGTTCGGCGCCAACCTGATCTCCGTCGGGTTGTTCGGGCGTGCAGAGTTCTGGTTCTCCGCCATCAAGGTCACCGCCATCCTCGGCATGATCATCGTCGGCATCGGCGTGCTGCTGCCGATCTCCGGTCTCGGCCCCGAGACGGGCCCGTCGGTGACCAACCTCTGGAACGACGGCGGCTTCTTCGCCACCGGCTTCACCAACGCGTTGCTGAGTCTGCAGATCGTGATGTTCGCCTACGTGGGTGTCGAGCTCGTCGGCGTCACCGCGGGCGAAGCGCGCAATCCGCGTGTGACACTGCGCAAGGCGATCAACTCGGTGCCGTTCCGTATCGGCATCTTCTACGTCGGTTCGCTCATCGTGATCCTGTCGGTGCGCAGCTGGCGTGATTTCGAAGACGGGCAGAGCCCGTTCGTCTCGGTCTTCCAGTACATCGGCATCCCGGGGGCCGCGGGCATCGTCAACTTCGTGCTGCTCACCGCGGCCCTGTCGTCGTGCAACTCCGGCATCTACTCCACCGGTCGCATGCTGCGCTCGCTCGCGCAACGCGGTGATGCGCCACGCCGGCTCGACACGCTGTCCGGGCGCAAGGTTCCGATGGTCGGCATCGTGCTGAGTGCTGCCGTCATGGCGATCGGTGTGGTCGTCAACGTCATCGACCCCGACCACGCCTTCTCCTACATCACCTCGGTGTCCACGGTCGGGATCATCGTCGTGTGGTCGACGATCCTGCTGTGTCACATGGCCTACCGTCGCAAGGTGGCCAACGGGGAGTTGCCCGCGTCGGACTATCGCGTGCCGGGTGCACCCTTCACCACCGGGGCGGCGCTGGCCTTCCTGATGTTGGTGTTCGTGCTGCTGTTCTTCAACGAGGACGGACGGATCGCACTCGTCGTCGGGGCGGTCTGGTTCGCGCTGGTCGGTATCGGCTACATCGTGTGGTCGAAGACGATCGCACGCGACGACCAGCGGGTCTCCGTCGGGCGCTGAGGGTCTCGCACGACGCACCGATCAGGGTGTGACGGTTGACACACCCCGCCCGCTGCTGTTCAGTGATTGCAGTCCGGTAGCACGCCGACCGGCATCCGGTTGCGGTTGCATCACCTTCGGGGGCATCTGTGCGAATCCGTGGAGTTTTCTGTGCTGCAGGGATTCTGACGACCCTGATGATCTCGATGGCATCGCTCGGTCCCGCACAGGCGGTACCGAGCGGTCCGGACCGGGTCGAGCAGGTCTACGCCTCGAGTTCTCCGGTGCCCGGTGTGATCTCGTCGGTCGTGCGCCTGCGCTCGCCCCTGCCCGCGTCGGTCGGGCCTCACCCGGCCGCCTGTGACTGGTTGTCCTATCTGCGGTTCCGGTCGGCGGGCGGGCCCACGGAGTCGGTCGACGCCGACCGCATTCTGGTCGCGCAACCCGGAATCTTCGAGGGAGCCGGGGCTTTCGAGAGCGTGGCCCGAAACACCGTTGCCAAGGCCGCAGCCGCCGGACGGTCGATCGAACTGTGGGCGCTCGATCGCCGCTCCAATTGCGCCGAGGACCACACCGGGCTGCAAGCCGCGCTCCGGACAGGCGATTTCGCGACGGCGGCCGACTACTACGCAGGCAAGTCGACGATCGACGGTCACCGATTCGCCGGATTCCCGTCCCTCACCGAGATCTCCGGAACACTCGGCTGGGCCAAGGGTCTCGGGTTGGCCCAGACGTTGCGCGACGAGTACGACGTCCTGCGTCATGAAGTGCCGGATCAGAAGGTCCGCAAGCGCAAGGTTCTCTGTGGCGGCCATTCGATGGGCGGATTCGTCACCGCCTACTTCGCCGAATGGGATTTCGACGGCAACCCCCGGACCCTCGACGACGCCGGGTACAACCAATGCGGCGGATACTTCGCCCTCGACACCGCGATCAGCACCAATCTGGCCGGTATCGCATTGGACCCGCTGGGTGTTCCCGGGCTACCTCGCGGGATCGGATCATTGCTGGGGGTCATGTCGCAACCCGTCGAACAGATGCTGCCGGTGCTGGCACTACCTGCCGTCATCAACCCCGAGACGATGAACCTTCTCGCGTTGGCCGGACTCGCGACCCGACTGCATCCGAACCGGGTCGACGAGATCGTCGGTCATCTGCCGGACAATCTGAACGTCGAGCTGACACTGCGCACGCTGCTCGCCAAGGACCATCTCCAGTTCGCAACGGGCCGACCCGATGTGAAGAAACTGCATGCGACAAACGCCGCGATCCTGGGCGCCATTTTGGACGACAACTCGCAGCCCTTCGGATTCCTGCAAGCCAGCCTCGGGTCCATCACCGGAGGGCCCGTCGCGCCCAAGGTGTTCCCGCTTCCGTACGAGGCGCGCAACGTCTTCCCGATGGCGCAGACGGCCTTCGGCGATGGAAAGAAGTTCGCCGCGACCGGGTTCGGGCCACACGATGTGTACCGGTGGGTCGACTACGACCGGACCTCACCGTCGCTGCGCCGGTACTCGTCACCGGCTTCCGAGGTCACGTCCATTCACGAATTGGCGCGTAACCTGTCCGAGCCGCCACTGGATTTCACCGAGTGGTACTTCCCGACGCGTCTGCCGGCCGACATGATGGCGGGCGAGGGTGCCGACTTCACCCGATGCCGGCTGCACCCGGGGGCGTGGAAAGGCAAGGCGACCATCACGTTCACCGCGTCGGGCGGTATCGGTGCCACGGGCACCGGCGAGGGCGAGCAGGTGTACCTGCCCGGCTACAACCACATCGACGTCCTGACCGCGGCGGCACGGCAGAACAACGGCAAGCCCGAGCAGGTGTCGACGCGCCTGGCGGATTTCGCGGAGACGTCGACGCGCGGCTAACCCCGGTTCAGTGCGACCGCTGCGCGGATAGGCCGACCGCCGCCCGCCGAAGACCCTTCCATCAAGGTCCGTCAGGTGCTCCCAAGTGCGAACCGAAGTCCGACAGCCGTCACAGGTATGCATTACTGTAACCAAAACGGTAATGTCTCTTGCGAGGAGTTCGGGATGCGCGGGTCCACCACTTCGACCGACGACGGGCCACAGCGCGGACCCATACCGGCGGCGGCCAAGCGGGCCGCGACGGCCGGGTTCGTCGGGACATTCATCGAGTACTACGACTTTGCGTTGTACGGAGTGCTCACCGTCTACTTTGCGCCTCTCTTCTTCCCGTCCGGCAATCACGCGGTCTCGTTTCTCGTGGGCCTCACGGTGTTCGGCGCAGGGTTCATCGCCCGGCCGCTCGGAGGCATACTCTTCGGCCGCATCGGGGATCGGAGTGGTCGCCGAACCGCCCTGATGGCCACGGTCGTGGTGATGGGTGTCTGTGCCGCACTGATCGGCGTGCTGCCGTCCTACGACGCCATCGGACTTCTGGCGCCCGCGATTCTGGTTATCCTCCGGATCGGGCAAGGGTTGTCGGCGGGCGCCGAGATGCTTGGCTCAGTGACATTTGCGCTCGAATCAGCCCCAGAGGCACGGCGCGGTTTGCTGTCGTCGTTGACGCCGTTCGGTGCCGGTCTCGGTGGTTCGAGCGGCGCAGTGCTCGCGGCGGTACTCGCGCTGAGCGCATCCGAGCAATTCATGTCCGATTACGGCTGGCGTATCCCGTTTCTCGTCGCCGCGCCCTTGACTCTGGTGGCGTTCGTCATTCGTCGAAGGGTGGAGGACTCACCTGAGTTCGCCGAGATGGTGAAGAACCGTGAGATCCTGAAATCGCCACTGAGGGAGACATTGACGAAGTATTGGCGGCCGGTGCTACTGGCCGGTGGGGTCGCCATCGGCGTCAACGGTTCCGCGGGGGTGGCGCAGTGGTTCGCAGTCTTTCTTGCGGGTAACCGCGAGCTCGCGGTGGGCATGGTGATGATCACCTATGCGACGTCGATGGTCCTCGGAGCGCTGTGGCATCCGTTGTCGGGCTGGGTCACCGACCGAATCGGGCAGGAACGGTGGCTGGCCACCCTGCTCGGCGCCTTCATCGTGGTGTCGGGGCCGATCTTCTGGTTGCTGTCGGTCACCGAGAATCCCGTGCTGCTGGTGGTCGCAATGGGTGCCTATCTGATCCTCACCAACCTCGTCATGGCGCCTGGCTTCGGCTACATCGCGGAACTGTTTCCCCGTCGAATCCGATATACCGCCAGCAATTTCGGGCAGAACATCGGCACTGTACTCGGCGGTGGTCTGGCGCCGCTGGTGTGCGGTGCGTTGTTGCTCGCAACCGGCTCGGTGGCCGGGCCGGTGATGTGGATAGTCGGTGTCAGTGTCGTCGGACTTGCGGCGCTCGCAGTGGCGCGGTGGTATCCGGATGTGGAGAACTACGAAGCCGACCGTCCGGAAACCGTGCGGGTCGAATCGCCGACGCCCGAAGCGAGGCGCTAACCCCGGTTCAGCGCGACCGCTGCGCGGATCAGATCGACGAACGCATCTGCGTCGAGCGTGTCGGACTCCTTGATGTCGACGGCGCGGCGGGTGCCCGCGGTGAGGCTCGCGTTGAACACCTTGGCGGGGTCGGGGAGGGATGCTCCCTGCCCGAAGGTCACCTTGATCTTGTCTTTGTAGGTCTCCAACGTGCAGACCAGACCGTCGAGCGAGAACGTGGGCACGCCGCCGGGATTGGAAGGCTTGCGCCACTTGATCTCTTCGGCGATGTCGGGCTCGGCCCGCAGGATCAGCGTCCGGATCTCGTCGGCCCGCTCTTCGCGCCAGTCGGTGGTCATCAGGCAACCGTAGTCGATGCCGGCGCGCTCGCGGGGGTATCGGAGGTCTTCGAACTGGGTCGAGATCCGCTGGTCCTTCCGTGCCGAATGATCGGACGCTGTAGGGGATTCCGGATGGACTGACAATCCATTGGAGCGATCCCCGGAGGGGTTGCGCAAACCGGACAAATCGCATACTGTATCGAACATACTTTCGAGTTTCCGAGGGGGGTGCAACTCGATGAGCGTCGACGATCAGCGGTCCACGATGGTGGCGCTGTATGCCGAGTTGCACGATCTGCTCGACCGGATCGATGCTGCCGATCCCACGGCGGCGAGTGACCACGAGACCATCGACGTCGCGGACGCGCATGAACGTGCCGCGCGTCGTATGGCTTCGATCGGATACCGCCGGGTCCTCGAGGTGTCCGATCGGGCCGCACACATCAAAGCCGGGTACCGGTCCCTGCACGACTTCATGGTCGCCAAGCTGCGCATCACCAATCCGGGCATGCGCCGCAAGCACATCGAGGCGTTGACATCGATGCGTTCGATGCAGGGCGACGTGTTGGCACCGCGCTGCCCGCACACCGCGCAGGCGCTCCGTGAGGGTGCAATCGGGCCCGATCACGTGCAGAGAATCCTCGAGGCGTTGCGGCAGATCCCGGCCGCGGTGCCGGCCGACGCCAGGGATGCCGCAGAAGCGACGCTGGCTCGATTGGCGCGGGCGCACACCCCGAGCGGTATCGCCAAGCTCGGCGCACGCCTGGTGGCCCACCTCGACCCGGATGGGCGGCTCACCGACGACACCGACCGCGCCCGTCGTCGTGGACTGGGCCTCGGCGACCAGGATGCGCAGTCGATGAGCCGCCTGACCGGCTCGCTCGACCCGCTCACGCGGGCGATGTTCGATGTCCTGCTCGATGCGTGGGCTGCGCCCGGGATGAACAATCCCGACGACGACCGATCACCGCGGGGCAGCAAGGACGACGTCGATGCCGAGTTGCTGAAAGACGCTGCCGGCCGCGATTCCCGTGCCCAGTCGCAACGCAATCACGACGCACTCAAGGCTCTGCTCACCGCGGTTCTCGACGGTGGGCTACTCGGCAAGAGCCATCGCGGCCTGCCCCCGCACCTGATCATCAAGATCACCGAAGCGGAGTTGCGCGAGCGGGCCGGCGTCGGTGAGACGGCCGGCGGCGCTCAGTTGCCGATCAAAGACGTCATCGATCTCGCCGCGCGAGCGCAGATGCACCTCGCGGTGTTCGCCGATCACAGCGCCGAGGTGCTCTACCTCGGTAGGGCGAAACGATGTGCCAACCAATCCCAACGATTCGCACTGTTCGCCCGAGATGGCGCCGGCTGCACCTGCCCCGAATGCACACAACCGTTCACCCACCTGGAAATCCATCACGCCGAACAGGATTGGGCCGACGGTGGGTGGACCGACATCATCGATCTCGCCGGCTCGTGTCCGCCGCACAACCGTCGGGTCGGCCCGAGGCCCGGCCAATTCACCACCCACATGGTGGTCGACGGCCCCGATGCCGGGCGGCCCGCCTGGACACTCAACGGTGACGGACCACCAGATCCGCCGCGGGTCAACCGCACCCACCACCTCGGTGAGGAACTCGCCGCACACCTGCAACGAGGGCTTCCACCGCCGGGCGACGCCCCGCCCGAGCGTGCCGTGAGCCGCACACGCGCCTCGGGCATGCGAGAAGAACGCCGTCGCGTGCCGAGACTCATCTCGTCCGGATGGTCGGTGCGAGTTCTGACCCGCGACGATCTCATCTCCCGATGAGATCGGTCGCCGATCGATCGTGCGCCGGTGACGATGCGATGAACTCGGCGCCTCGGTCAGGTCAGTCTTCTCGAGGCAACAACCGAGAGGAGCGCCATGCGCAAGCTCGTCATCACACAGAACATCACGCTGGACGGATCGATCGAGATGCTGACGTCCTGGTTCGATCCGACCGATTCGGCACCGGATCTGGTGGAGGAGTCTCACCGCCAAGACGCGCAGGCCGATGCCCTGCTGGTGGGTCGACGCACCTTCGAGGACTTCCGCGGTTACTGGCCGCATCAGCACGATGACCCGACCGGCGTCGCCGAGTACCTGAACGGCGTCGACAAATATGTCGTATCGTCGACCATGACCGACCCGAACTGGCAGAACTCGACGGTTCTGCCGGGCGAGGATGTCACAGACAGTGTCCGCGAACTCAAGGCGCGCGACGGCAAGGACATCGTGGTCACCGGCAGCATCCGGCTGACGCACCGGCTGATCGCAGCCGACCTCGTCGATGAGTACCGGCTCTTCGTCTATCCCGTCGTCCAGGGGCGGGGCCGACGTCTGTTCCCGGACGGTGAGGAGATCACGACAATCGCACTGTCCGAGTCGAAATCATTCAGCAACGGGGTGGCCCTGTTGACGTATCGCGTCGGCTGAACGGCGGGCTACGTCGACGCCGTGTCCGCAGGTCGTGCCTGATCTCCGGACAGTCCGGGGGCCGCGGTCTCCAGCACCGCCGTCACATGGTCGACGAAGGCCGATCGGTCGTCGCCGAAATTTCCTTCCGACCACTCGATGAACAAGGAGATGATCGACCCGAACAGGGTTGCGTACTGCATCCTGGTTCCCACGGGCACACGTGCGCGCCGAGTGGGACGACGCAGTCCCGGTGAGATCAAGTCCAGGATCGATTCCCGCACATACTCGCGTAGTCGGCGATCCGCGATGGGTTCGACGAACAGTATTCGGCACACCCGGACATCCTCGGCCACCAATTGCGCTGCGGCGTCGACACCCACGCGTCGCGGCGATCCATCCGGGGCCCCGGCGACGGCCTCGTCGACGACACTGCGGGCCCGCTCGAACGTCGTTCGGTACACCTCGTGGAGGAGGTCGTCGGTGTCGGTGAAGCTCTCGTAGAAGAACTTCTGGCTCAGTCCGGCGCAGCGACACACCGCGCGCATGGTCATCGCGTTGACGCCACCGGTCCCCACCAAGTCGATGCCTGCGTCCACCAGCCGGCCGCGGCGTTCTGCGGAGCGCTCATGCGGCGTGCGGCCGCGATAGGGCCTTGACATGCCGCTGAGTATACGGGCAGATTTGAATTTGGGAAGCACATGCTTCCTGATAAGGGAAGGGATTGCCGCTGCCGATGTCCGACCACGAAACAACCACCGCCATGGACGATCTCAAGTCCGGGACTGGCGGCTGCATCGTCGCTCGACACCTCCGGGCGCGTGTCGGATGACCGCCGCCGAGCGCCCCGAGGTCTCCGCGTGGCGCAGCCTCGTCGATGCCCTGCAGTCGGCCGGAGAACAGATCGCTGACCAGACCGCCGACCTCGACCCGGCCGAACAAGCCGACGGCTTCCGCGCGTTGCTGCGCGGACTCACCAACCAACTCGGCCGATTCGAGGTCGACCGGGAACGTCCGGAGTTGGTGGCGTTCAACGGATGGCGCGAGAAGTTCCTGATGGACAATCCCGACTTCCGGTACTGGTTCGCAGACCTGCGATCGGACCGGCGCTATCGCATCCGAGGCAGCAGGGGAGATGCGACATATCTGTCGATCACCGCGTACGCGAGAAAAGGCGGTCTGGGCGCCGAGGCCACCGCTCGCCTCGACAGTGACGCGATGACGTTCGGCCCCGACGGGGAGTTCGAGGTGACACTCGGTGGCGATGCGCCGAGCGCGGGGAACTGGCTGGACCTGACCGATCGAACGAGTGTGCTGTGGGTGCGGTTCTTCCACGACGATGTCACAACCGACCGGATGGGAAGCTGCACAATCGAACCCATCGACGATCCGGGACCGGCCATTGCGCCGGACCCGTCTGTGCTCGGCGCCCGCATCGAACGCCTCGGTGCGACGATGCGTCTGCTCCCGCAGATATTCGCGGGTTCCACGACGGACGAACGTGAGTCGCCGAACACCATCCGGCACTGGTCGGAGATGGATGGTGGGGCGGTGTTCACCGAACCAGGCATCCACTACCTGCGTGGCGGATGGCAGCTCGGACCCGACGAAGCGCTGGTCATCGAGGGCGATCTGGTTGGTTGTCGATACTGGAACATATTGGCCTACAGCAGATTTCTGAACTCGCTCGACTATCGAAGTCGGCCAGTCTCCTACACCGGGGCCACCGCGACGATCCGGGACGGGCGGTACCGGTTCGTCCTGGCGGCGCAACCACCGGCGTCCGGTGACTGGCTGGACACCGAAGGACGTCCGTTCGGCGTCGTCGTCCTCCGCTTCCTCGCACCTGAGCGCACGCCCGACCTACCGAGCGTGCGGCGCGTGCGTCTCGACGATCTGAGAGGTTGATGATGGCATCCTGGACCCCGCCGGCGAGATCTGATGCAGCACAGTCGGTGTACGCCGACGCCGAGGTGGACCGGCAACGAAACCCTGGTCGATATTGCCTCGGCGCCGAGGCCGCCGAGATCGTGATCGACCGTGTGGCAGCACGATACGACGTTGCTGCCCTCGGCGATCCGAACGGATGGAAACCCGGACTGGAGCACTATCTGGCCTCGGCTGAGGAGGACGGACGCCTGAACGCGTTCGGTGCCCGGACCGCCCAGGACACCGCCACCGCAAAGCTCGGCGCCCGGGCGGCCACGGCCCGGTATGTCGCGGCGAGACCAGACGTCGCCGATCGTGCGGTACGACCACCCATCGTCATCATCGGCGGCTGGCGTACCGGCACGACGTTCCTGTTCCGCCTGCTGGCGCGTGATCATCGATTGCGCGCGCCGCTGCCTGCCGAACTGTATGCGCCGTGGCGGATGGCCGATGCCGATGCCGAGGAGCGGGAGCGTCGGATCGACGCCAGCGGTGCCGGACACGAACTGTTGCACACACTCAATCCCACGATGGCCGCCGTCCACGATTCCGGTGCGCGTCTTCCCGAGGAGTGCGTGCTCGCCATGGGGACGACGCTGCGCAACTGGGCGTTCAGCTCCACCACCCGGCTCGATTCCTACGCGCAATGGTTGGCGGGCCAGGACTTCCACGACGAGTACACGGCGCACCGGTTGGTGCTCCAGATGCTCGACGACCACACCGACCGCCGCTGGCTGCTGAAGGCGCCGGCGCACACCGCCGAACCCTCGTCGCTGGCCGCCGCCTATCCGGGGGCGGTGATCGTCCATCTCCATCGCGACATCGTCGAGACGGTGGCCTCCGGAGCCAGCCTGTTCGCGACCTACCGGTCGACGTACAGCGACGAGGTCGACGGCACCGACGTCGGCCGCTTCCAGACCGAGCAGACCGAACTGTGGTTGCGGCGCGCGATGGCATTCCGGGACTCCGCAGCGGCGCAGGACGTCACCTGTCTCGACGTCCGGTATGCAGATCTGGTGGCCGACACATCGTCGACGGTGCGCCACATCTACGAGGCCGCCGACATCGATCCACCCGACGTCGACGCGATGATTGCCGAACATCATGCTGCCCAGCCACGTGGCGGCAAGGGCCGACACCGGTACGGTCCGGAACAGTTCGGCATCGTCGAGGGTGAACTACGGGAGCGGATGGCGTTCTATCCCTTCGGGTAGGGGCGTGGGTAATTGAGGCGGATGCCCCAAGCGATCAGGTGGGCCTGCGTCCGACACTGAAGCCATGAACACGAAATCACCCCGGCAGGTGGTGGCCGACCTGCAAGCACATCCTGAGCTGGCCACAGGTTCCGACGAACGATTCGCCGGATACGGCGTCATGGGAATGCCCTTCGCAACAGGGCACTACCTTGCGCTTCGAGACATGGTGGCCAGCTCCATCGGTCCGTCCTTCAGGTCGGTCTGGCATCGAGACCCGGAGGGCCAGTGGACGTTTCACACAACGATCGATCCCGAGCGGAGCTGCCCACGCTATTTCGGCTCGGACGGAGCGGTCAAACGGGTCGGGCAGATCACGCTCGACTGGGCGGACGACTGGACCTTGGAAGTCGGCGTCGACGATGCGCTGCGCTGGCGGATCGAACTCGGGGCCTCGCCGGCCACACGGATGATGACATCTATGGGTGCCGCCCTGCCGAGCGGTGCCTGGAACAGCACAGCGGTACTGGGATCGATGGGCCCCATGGCGCGTGCGGTTCTCCGGTCCGGGCGTATCCGGTTGTGCGGTGAGACGCCGAACGGGCCCCGGTACCGGGCGGCACCGCTGCACGTGTGGCGTGTGACGAACAGCCGAGCGCACGATCGCACCGAGACATTCGGTGCGCCGGCGCCGCTCGATGTGCCGATCCGGCTGGGCGACTTCTGGCTTCCGCAGCGGGGCTTGTTCTTCGTCGGCAGAGCACGTTTCACCCAAGCCGATGCGGTGGCCGGCCGTGAACCCACCGAACGGGCGGCGGTGCGCGGATGATCGCGGCCTCCCGCGGTGAGTTCCCGATGCTGGTGCCCGGCGTTCCTCAACGCGGAGTGCCCGGGGCGGTCGGGTGACATCGGCGGGACCGAGCGCGACAATGAACGGCATGACCGGGCCCTTGCCGCCCCGACGCGTCGAGGTGTTGGCCGGGCTTTCCGTCGCCATCGACCTCGGGCTCGGTCAACCCGCCGAGCACATGTTGCGCTCCGCGGTCATCGCCTGCCGGCTGTCGGATCGGCTGGGCCTGAGCCGAGAACAGCGAGCCACGATCTACTACTCGACGCTGGTGATGTGGATCGGATGCCACGCCGATTCGCAGGAGTATGCCCGCTGGTTCGGCGACGACATCGCCGTTCGACGCGATGCCTATCTCGTCGACTGGTCGGGTCTCCCGTACCTGCGATTCCTGGTCGGAAACGTCGGTCGGGGCGAACCTCTCGGCCGGCGGCTCAAGACGATGACCGATCTGTTCCGCAATGCACGCGGTCAGATCGCCCTGCTGGTGCACTCGCATTGCATGTCGGCCGCGGCGTTGGCCCGTCACATGGGGCTGGGCGCCGACGTCGAGCAGGCAATTGCCCATACCTTCGAGAGATTCGACGGTGGGGGCCTGCCCGGCGGAGTGTCCGGGACCGACATCCCGATCGAGATGAGAGTCGCGCAACTCGCCGACACCGCGGAAGTGCACCATCGGATCTACGGTGTCGACGGCGCGGTCGCGATGGTGCGGAATCGTCGCGGAGGGCATTTCGATCCCGACATCGTCGACGCATTCGTTGCCGACCCCGATGCCTTGTTCCTCGGTGTCGCCGACGATCCGTGGGAGCAGGCACTGTGGGCGGCTCCCGACTCCGACACCCGCCTCGACGGCGCCGGACTGGATGACTTGCTGGTCGCCATCGGCGACTTCGCGGATCTGAAATGCCCCTGTGCACTGGGGCATTCGCGGGGAGTGGCGGCACTGGCCGAGGGCGCGGCGGTGCGGCTGGGGCTGTCGGAGGCCGACGTGGACACGGTCCGCCGGGCAGGGTTTCTGCACGACGTCGGTCGGATCGGGGTCTCCAACCAGATCTGGTCGAAGGCCGGTGAACTCACCGCCGCCGAATGGGAACGTGTCCGGATGCACCCCTATCTGACCGACCGGGTGCTGACCCGAATCCCGGGGTTGCGTGAGGTGGCGTCGGTGGCGCGTTCGCATCACGAGCACCTCGACGGCACCGGGTATCCGTTGGGGATGAGCGGTACCGCGTTGGGGCGGCCCGAGCGTGTGCTCGCCGCCGCCGTGGCCTACCAGTCGGCGCGGGAGCCGCGGCCGTATCGGGAGGCGCTGTCGGTGTCCGACGCCGCCGACCGTCTCGAACGTCGAGCCAGTGCCGGAGCGCTCGACGTCGATTGCATCGACGCCGTGCTCGCCGTCGCCGGCCATTCGCGGCCGCGCGCACGCCGGACCGACACTCTCACGCCACGCGAGACCGAGATCCTCGGTCTGGTCGCGCGCGGCATGTCCAACCGCGAGATCGCGTCCCGGCTCGTGCTGAGCGAGAAGACGGTCCGCAACCACGTCGAACGGACGTACGCCAAGATCGGCGCATCGAACCGAGTGGGTGCCAGCCTCTACGCGCTGCAGAACGGTCTCGCCGGGCCGGGGGATGGGTGATGGCGCTGTCGCGGCTGCTCGGGCGGCCGTGGCGCGATGCCTTCGGTTTGGTTTGAGCTGGGCCTTCTGCCGCTGCGGGGCACATGGTGATGGTGGAGCCGATGACGGGAATCGAACCCGCGTATTCAGCTTGGGAAGGATTCACGCACTCGCACCGATTCCGCTGGTAAGCGACGTTTTCCGCCGTCTACCAGGGCAAACACTATCACGCCGTGGCGAATACTGGTGAATACTGGTGAACACGTAGGTTGGGCGCAAGTGGGCAGACGGGGGCAGATTGGGCACGCGAGGGCACGCCCTGCGGACCGGGAGCAACCCGATTTAGACGAAGCAGTTCTTCGCCTTAGAGTCCCTTCGTGGGATCGCTCGCCACACCCATAGCAAGCGATCCCGCCCCGTCGGCCGACGTGCCGTCTACCGTGAGGATCGGTCGACGACCGTCGGCCGTCGGGATACGCAGCGCCGGGACGACTACCCGTCCCGGCGCTGCGGTCCCGGAAGTCCGCAACAGTCGATCTGTGCGACGGATTGACGAACTGGACGAGGATCTTGTTCACGGACACGAGGGCGGCGTACGCCTCACGGAGGTATCGGTTTCCGGGGAGCGACTACCACGCCCCGACGCGCGACACTGATTCCGCCGATATCCGGGAACATGTCGGGGCGGCGTGGTCCGATCGAGGGTATGAGAGACGCTTTCGGCAACGACTTCGATCCCACACAGGAACTTCTCCTTGAGGACAGCACCGACGGCCAGGACCGCAGCGCGGCGCGTCAACGGTTCGCGTCGCTATTCGAGCCGAGCACCGACGACGACAAGCGCCGGAATCCGCAGGCGAGCGCACGCGCTACGAATACGCTCACGACGCCGCGCCCCGATCGGCACACCCCGGCCGCCGGTGTGTACCACGGGACAGCGATCGAGGTCGACGGCACGGTAGCGTCGTATCCGCTCCCGGACCTCACGGAGCAACTACTAGAGTCCGGAATCGGTATCGAGGATGCCCTAGTCGACCCGCACAGCGCAGCAACGATTCTGCGGCACGGGAACGACCCGTTCGCCGTCGCCGTGTTCGCCGACCAGCAAGGCGCACGGAACGACTACTTCGAGTCGCTGCGGGATCGGTTACACCTATCCGGCGCGCCGACAGTAGTTTTCGGGCGCGTCGTTCTGTGTCGATTCGATCCGGCCGCAGCGGGCGGCGTCGGTGCGCTGGTCGATCTGTCGACGAACACGGCGACCGTGGTACGGAAGTACGTCGACAGCGTTCGGTCGGCGCAGGGCGAGGCGGCGGCGCGGCACCGGATCGAGCAAGGTCGACCCACCGACGGTATTCCGCGCGTCGCACCGGACTAGAACGTGTTACAGCCGCGGGGCTCGCCGGCGTCGACATAACCGCAGGTCAAAGCAATATTTGAGGACACGCGCCCGGGTAGAACAGGTTATCGTTTCGACGATCGCAGCGGCCGACTTGCGGAAGGAATCGCGAATCTGCTTGTAACGCAGGTCAATTCAGCACCGGTCGATCCCGCGTGATGTGTCGCCATATCCGGTACGCGGCGTCAACGTCCCCGGCGGCGGTGTGGGCAGACCCGTTCGGCGGGAGTCGCAGCGCGGCAAGACAATTCGCGAGTCCGCCGGGATCGTAGCCGAGGAACCCGTACGTGAGCGCTTCCGCGCAGCGTGTCCGATGATCCCACAGCGGACCGTCTAGCAACCGTTCCAGGAACCCGGCATCGAACGATACAACCGCGCCGAACAGAGTGGGTCGGTGTCCGCCGTCGTCGCGACGGAGTAGGAACCGCAGGTGATCGGCCAGCGCTGCGGCCGACAGCGCGTGATCCGGGTCGTAGCGCCGAGAGTGATCCTGTTGGAACGACTCCGGTAGATCCGCGATCAGCGACGTGTCGTGTTCCACGAACGCCGAGAACGTCGGGGAGACTTCGCCGTTCGGTTCGATCCGGCGCACCGCGATTTCCCAGATGTGATGTACCTGCGGATCGAGTCCGGTCGTTTCGAGGTCCACGACGACGACGGCGCGGGGAGGTTTCGTTTCCATGTATTCGGTTGTCTTTCAGTCGTATTCGTTGGCGAGGCTTGCGAGGCGGCGGCCGAAGTCCTGCCAGACCACCGCGCCGACTTGAACATTCGGGTCGATCTGCGGACGCGCAGGCGGGCGACGAATGCCCGCAACGATTTTCGCCGGTCCCGGCGTCCAGTTGCGCGTAATCTCACGTTCCCGTTTCTGTGCGATTTCACCCCACGCGATCGCGTGAGGTCCGCATAGACCGTGTAGTTGCTGAACCGCGCGGCGGTCGCGGGAGTGATGCCGCTGCACCGATTTCCAGTGCTTCGCAACTATCCCGTTCAGTGCATCGAACTGCCGCCGGATTTCCGAAAGTCGTTGGTCCGTAATCTGATCCGACACGGATACGGTAGGGCGGCGGTTCAGGTGAGACAGCAGAGTACGCGCCGTCTTCACTACGGTTTGCGCGTCGGCGATTTCGCGCGAATGCTTCACTACGGATCGTTCCTCTACCAACCCGTTCGGACCGGACAGGTAGCCGACACGTCGGCGTCCGGCAACGTCGAGCGCTTGCACGTCCCGGCGTATCCGATCAACCCGCGAGCGATCGGCGCGTAGATCGAGCTTGAACAGCCGAACGGCGTCGGCGTATCGCTTCTTGAGTTCTACGGCCGCTTCTTCCGCCCTGCGGCCCTTCACAATCGACAGGCTGTCCGGGAGATCCCTATATCGGCGTGAGGTTCGCATGATTCGATCATGACACGCCTACCCGACACCTTCGCGCCTTTCGTCACTGTGACGCTTCCCGTCGTCGATACTCGATCACATGAGGCAGCAACCACGCCGCAGGCGGCAAGCCAGCATAGACGACGACACCCCGGAAGCGGCCCGACGGCGCGCAGCGGAACGACAGCGCCGACGACAGCGCGACGCCGCACGCAAGGCGGCCGGACAAGTCCCGTGGGGCGGACAGTCGGCAACGGAACTGATCCGCCGGACTCTCATGTTGCACGCCGGACCGACCGGCGGCGCGCGGTGTCACCTGTGCGCGATCGGACCGGCCGACGCGCCGGACCTTGGATTCGCCGAGCGCGTACCCGGTTGGCGCGCACACGATTACGTCGGACCGGAAGCGGATTCAGCGGACCACATCAAACCACGCGCAAAGGGCGGAACGAACGTCATCGGAAACCTTGCACCCGTTCACACCGGATGCAACAGTGCTCGCCGGGACATGGATCTAGACGAATGGTTCGCGCGGCATCCTGTCCGTCCGGGCGACCCTTCCCGCAACCGTCAAGACGACCGCGCCCGCAACCGTCGACACCGCCGACACCTAGATACGCGACCAGCGCCATTAGGTACCAGGACAGAGACGCCAGGACAGCGGAGCCTACCGCCGTCGCGACGATGGTACGGCTAATCGGCTGTGAGACAGTCGAATTGGTCGACTCGATCCGTTCCGATCGGGTCGACTCGATTCGCTCCCGTCAATCGGGCGAAACCCGTTGCGTTTCCGAAGGTTCCAGATTCTTCCCGGAAATTCAGCCGTTTTCAGTTTCGGTCGTTCGTCTTCCGTTTCAATCCCGTTGTGTCCGGGCCGGTTTCCGAAGGTCCTGTGTAACCGGGAGGGAAACGATGTCGCTGGATGCTCCGGCTATCGTTTTGCACCTAAAAAAGACGCTTTGACGAATGGAATCCGTTGTGTGCGTTCTGCATTCGTCTTCCGTGTTCTGTTGTCGCGCTTGCGGTTCGATTCGATTGTTCGAATCCTGTTGCGTTCGTTGGTACTTCGTTGTGTTCGTTGTTGTGTATCGGTTCGGTTCCGCCGATTCGGTTGTTCTACGTTTCGTTCGATCGCAGCGTTGCGTAACCAACTGATCCATAGGTGGGAGTACCAACGGCTCAGCCGTGGTGCGAACAGGGGGCAGCGCGCGGCACAGCTAAGGGCGCTGGTCGCTTTGGCGGGTATGCGGTTGTCCAGACGGACCGTATCACGTTCGACCGAATCGACCGGCGCGCCGTCGGCCGGACCGGTTACGACACAGCGGTTACGACACTTACGACACGGCGGTGTCGTATCCGCGCGGCCGGGTTGACCTGCGGATACGACACCGTTACGACACTTACGACACTGATTCACGCACCACTAGGGGGCGGGATCAGAACGGCGGTTCGTCGTCGTATGCGTCCGGCGGACCGGACGGGGCGGGGTGCGAGCGATCCGACGGCGCAGCGATCGGATGCACGGTGCGCGCCTTGATCTTTATCCGGGACTTCGGGGAGCCGTCCCGGCCGGTCCATTGGTCCGTGACCAGTTCGCCGGACACAGCGACCATCGAACCCTTGCCGACCGCCGCAGCGATCACCGGTGCGTTCGAGCCGAACAGTTCGGCGTCCACGAACAGAGAGCCTGTGTTCACCCACCGGCCCGACTGCTGATCCCACCGCGAGGCATTCGCAGCGAGACGCAGCGCGAGGACGTGACCGCCGTTCGGGTTGCGGTCGGACGGGGCAAGTTCGGTCACCTTGGGATCGGCCGTCAACCGGAAGACGTGAGATATCGACGGGAGCATATAGGGATTCCTTCCAGGGGAGCTAACCGCCGTCGGCCGGACCGGTTACGACACAGCGGTTACGACACTTACGACACGGCGGTGTCGTATCCGCGCGGCCGGGTTGACCTGCGGATACGACACCGTTACGACACTTACGACACAGTTTCACCCCCCACTAGGGGCGGCGTCGCCGTCGTCGTCGGGATCGGGAAACCGTGGGTCCGGGAGTGGTGAATACATCCCGCGCTTGACGCGCATAATCCGGTTCTTCTTATACAGGCGATCGAGGTACTTGCTCGCCACGTTCGCTGTCATCGACAGCGCCGACGCGACTTCGCGAGGCTCAACAACGCTGTGCGAGTTAACGAACCGCAGTACGTCCGTGGTGCGATCCGACATACCGCTTACATCGGTGTCGCGCTCCCGCAGCGTTGCGGCGGCGTCGGCAAGGTCCGAACCGTCGAGAGTCCAACGGCCGTCAATCAATCGCAGCGCGTACGCGCCTTCCCGCACGTCCCTTCCAGTGACGTTTAGAACGGCGTTGTCTTCGTTGCGCTTTCGCGACAGCACCAACACGAAATCAGCGGCGGCCGGTAGACCCGCTGTGCCGCTCACGTCGTGCATGAAATCGTCGCTGGTCGCCTTGCGCGTATGGTGCACGACCAACAGAGACGAACCCGGTACGGCGTCAACCAACCGTTTCAGTGCTACGCCAGTGCGGTAATCAGCGGCGAACGCATCTTCTCCGGGAGCCTTCGACGGTTTGATACGTCCGAACGTGTCGACGATTACCAGCGGCTTACGCTCACCAAACCGGACCAGAAACGCGGCTATCGCGTCGTGCGCTTCCCGCACGTTCGCAATGTCGACGATTACGTACATGTCGCCGGGAAGCGGTGCGCACTGCATGATCTGTCGGAATCGTTCCTGTAGGCGGCGGTGTCCGTCTTCGAGGGCGAGGTACAGCACCGGTCGTTGCGCGACGGGGAGCCTTCCGAGCGCGTGACCGCTTGCGGCGCAGGCTAATCCGATTTCGGCGACCATCCACGACTTGCCCGCTTTCGGTGGCGCGGCTACGATCCCGAACCCTTCGGGCAGTAGATCAGGAATCATCCATTCGACCGGCGGGAAGTCCTGTTCATCGAGCCACTGCGCACTAACCATCCGGCTATCGAGCCAGCGGCGCATAACGTCCGCAGGCGTAGACACCGAATCAAGCTCTCCCGCAAACAGTTTGGCGATTTCGTCCGGGTCTAGCGGGAATCCGGTAGCGGCGTCGTCGGACGCTGCGGCGTCGTTGTCGGCGTCGTTGTGTTCGTCGTCCGGCTTGTCGGTCCGGCCGTCGTCGTTGGCGCTCACAGGATCACGCCCTTGTCTCGCAGCCACAGGGCGGCGGCGCGGGAATCAGGGTTGCGCCACAGGGCGACGGCGATCGGCCGGGGCACGTCGGTAACCGTGCCCTCCCGGATCGCGTCGGCGTTCGCCGTGACCCACTCGATCACCTGTTCCGGCGACGCCGGAATGTCCCGGCGTCGAGGCTTAACGGGAGCCTCTACCACCGCAGCGGAACCGATAGCTCCGGGAGTCGCATCGCGATTATCGCGCTGGTCGTCGCGGCCGTGATCCTGGTCATGCGGGGGACATTCACCGTTGCTGTCTAGATCGACTTCGACGGCATCGGATTCGATCTGCTGGAGTCCCGCGTGCACGGTAGGCGGGAGAGCCTTGCTTGCACGCTCCCGCGCTGCGGCGGCCAGTTCGCGACTACCCACGATCAGACGTAACAGGGTGTCGTTCTGCGCAGCGGGTCCGCGCGCAGCGCTACAGGTGGGACCGCAGGCGAGCGGGTCGGCGTGACCGCAGGCGAGCGGGGGCAACCGCCGCGCAGCGTCTCGCCGTCGGCGTTGCTGGTCGGCGTAGTTTCGACGGTCGGCGTCGAGTGCGCTATTATCGGCTTGCACTGATCCGATTCCCTTCATTTAGGCGTGAGTGGAAGACGACGAACCCGGCCCGGCATCCTTTCGAGGGTGTCGGGCCGGTGTCGTATCCGCTGGATGAAATGTGTTGCGCGCCGGTCCTTTTCGTGGCACCGATCCGACGACGCGCAGGCGGGTACTACCGGCCCGGTCCTAGACGCCGAGCGAATCGAGCCAGGTTGCGGCGTAGTCCCTGCGGGTCCGGCCGTCCGGTCCGACGGCGTTCACTGCGCGTTCGGCCGCTACGAACGCGATCGCGTCGGCGCAGCGCTCGCAGCAACGG
This sequence comes from Gordonia sp. CPCC 206044, assembly GCF_048537895.1. Lineage (NCBI taxonomy): Bacteria > Bacillati > Actinomycetota > Actinomycetes > Mycobacteriales > Gordoniaceae > Gordonia > Gordonia sp. CPCC 206044. The sequence continues at coordinate 9,409 of NZ_JBCLVL010000026.1, read as the reverse complement.
ACCGCAGGCAGACCGGCGACCGGGCGACGGTTCGCAGCACGTAGCGCGTTGTCGGTCCGGTCGTAGCTCCCGCAATCGCAGGTGTACTGTGCGCGGTCCCGCGCGTCGGCGTCGGCAACCTGCGCGCGGTGCTTCGCAGCATCGAGCCGCGCCAGGTGGGTACACATGTCCACAGCGTTCGGCGGCCAGTTGGCGCCACCCGGTGAGCACGCGGCACTTACCGACTGCGCGAACGTCGATTCCACCCGGACCCGGCCGGACGGATCGGCAACGTATTTCAGCGCTTCGTTCCGGCCGATCCCGAACCGCTGGCAGTAGTCGGCAAGGATGGTTTCCCGTTCGGCGTCTAGAGCCTGATCGGTCAACAGGATTCGGAGCGAATCCTGATACGCGGTCGGGTTGATCCGATCGAGCGGCTTTCGGTACCAGTCGATCAGTGCGGCCGGGACGTGCCAGAAACTACCGGCGTCAGCGTGACCGGCCGGGAGGTCGACCAGGGCGGCGGAAGTGTCGATATCGGTTGTCATGATTGACGATTCCTTTCGTCGGAAGAATTTGCGCACGCCGAATCACCCGTTCGCCGGGACGGCCGAACGGGGCTTCTTCTTCGCGGTGCGGTTGGCGGTTTCCGTGCCGCGCGTGCGGCCGGGATTGTGTCGACGCCGGTCGCCGGGGGCGGCCATAGACCCTGTGTCGGGATCGACTTCTACCGGGTAATCGAGGATCAGCGCATCGAGATCCGCACGCGGAATACGCAGTGCGCGAGTGCTTCCCGCGAGGCGGTAGGCGCGAACCCGGCCGTCTTTGACGAACCGGGTCAACTGTGTGCGACTCGATCGGACGTAGGCAACGGCTTCGTCGAAATCGAGCCAGGGGGAACCGTCGTCGTCGGGCGCGGCGGTGTCGAGAGGTTCGGCGGTAGTCACCGATGATTCGCTTTCCAGCACGGAACGCGCAGGCACACAAGGGATTACGGGATTGTGCGTGTTCCTGTCGGCGCAGTGTGCGCGATCGCGGTCCGTGCCTTCGACAGCGGTCCGCCGCAGCGCGAAACCGGGATCCGGGAGGGAAGGGTTACGGTCCTACCCGCACGGAGCGTTTCCGGGGCACTGATCGGGGAGCCGAACTAGGCGTGAAAGGTTCAGGCGGCCGACAGGATCGCGGCGGGCGGTGCGAGTGGGGAGGTGACGGCGCGGCGGTTATCAGCCAGCGCCAGAGGAACTACGTGTTCGAGGACTGCGCGGTGTCGATCGCGGTCCCGGCGTTCGGTGGCATCGGCGGTCAACCGGGCGACCTGCGCGAGAGAGGACAGGATCAGGGCGGCCACGGCCGCGCCGAGCGAGGACAGCGCGCGGGCGGCGGCGGCCAGGACAGCGGCGTAATCGTCGCGGTCGGAGGCGGTGGCGAACGCCGTAGCGAACGATCGAATTGCGACGGCCGACGCGATCAGGGCGGACCTGTTGCCGGCCCGTGCGGCGCGGTCGATCCGCGCTGCTACCCCGAAGTCGGCAAGGATCGCAGCGCCGACGCCGGACCGGCGGACCGCCCCGTGTGGGGCGGTCCGCTGCGGACCCGGCGTCGTTCTACTCATCAGTTCGTGTATACACCATTGACGGCCAGCGGCTACGCCGATCGCGCCATAGTCGACAGCCGCGCGGCTAGCTCCCGGTCGCGCTGGTCGGAACTGTGCTGGTAGATCAGGGCAGCATCGGCGCTCGCGTGTCCGATTCGCGCCTGTAGCTCCCGTGTGGTAGCGCCACTGCGGGCGGCCATTGTCGCAGCGAAATGACGCAAGTCGTACCAGCGCAGCGCGGGGCGGCCAATTGCCTTGCGCGCCTTATGAAATGGCCGGTTGCGGTGTCCATCGAGGACCGGGGAGCCGTCGGCGCGGGCGAACACTAGCGCGGCCGGATCGGGGTCCGGATAGCGTTCCAGGTGATCGGCGAGGATCTGGGTTACGTGCGGCGGAAGATGCACGATCCGTTGTCCCGCAGCGGTTTTCGGTGGTCCGTAGCTGTGGAACTTTCCTTCGATCACGACCAGGGACCGCACGACGGACACCGCCCCGGCGGTGAGGTCGACGTGTTCGCGATCGAGTGCGAACAGTTCGCTAGGGCGCAGGCCGGACCACGCGGCTACGTGGATCGCGGCCGACAAGTGGTCCGGCATTTCGAGGGCGAGGCGGTACACGTCGCCCGGTTCGATCAGTGGACGTTCAGCGGCACGGGAGAGTCCCGCGCGGGCGATCCGGCAAGGATTGGACCGAATCAGACCGTCGTCGGTCGCGGTGCTGAACACAACGCGAGTGAACCGATAGGCTTGCGCCGCTTGCGTTTTCCCGTTCCCGGTCGGTGCTCCCGATTTCGGCGCAGGCGGGGGCGATCCTGCGGCGGCGTACAGTTCGTGCACCTTGGGCGACATGCGCCCGCGCGGCTTGATCCGCACCCCGGCGGCGTCGAGGGCGGCGCGTCCGGCCGGTGTCGTCGCCCATATCCGGGCGGGGTCGCGACGATCGAGCCGACCGGCGGTCCGATGCGCTGCGGATCGGGCGGACGCATCGACGACGGCGGCGTACCACTTGCGGATCAGGGCCGGATCTACCCGGCCGACTTCGAGGATTCCGAGATGCATCGTTCCGCCGTCGATCGGTAGCGGGGTGTCGATCCACCGCCGCAGGATCGAGCGATAGAGGGCGACCGTCCGGGGTGCGAGGTCACGGCGGGAGTTGATCCAATCGTGAGCGTAGGCGCTCACTGTGACGGCGGATCGTTCCGGCGCTACCCACGTCCCGGCGAGCATCGAGCCGCGCACGGATGCGAGGAAATCGTTCGCTTCCGTTTTCGTCGCGAACGTGCGGGGTGCGGATCGGCGGACGCCGGAACCGTCGGAGTAGCGGACTTGGTAGCGGCCGGACTTGAGGCGGCGCGTACTGCCAAAGGTGGAATTGGACACGGGTGTTCTCCGGTTGACGTTGGGCACAGTTGGGCACACGGAACCGTGATTGAGTGCGTGCGCCCGTCCCGCTGCCGTAACGTCAACCCGAACCCGTAATACGGGTTGACCAGCGAAAACAGAGCCGGTGAGGGGAATCGAACCCCCGCTTCAACCTTGGGAAGGTTGCGCGCTGCCATTACGCCACACCGGCATTATTCAATTTGCGCCGACTGCTTGGGAAGCTGATGTTCTGCCATTGAACTACATCGGCGTGCGAGGCGAACCTCGCGACCGACAGCCTAGCAAACGCTTGGCGGACTGTGCGCGGGGACACCTCGGGGTGGGTGTTTGTGTTCTGCTCCGGAAGTCGGAGCAGAACACAAACAGCGTGTGTCACCAGCGGGCGGCGGCGGCCGAGACGCGCTTCTTGGCGGCCGGCGTGGGTGCCGGGCGCTTGTCCTCGGCGAGGCACATCGACCGAAGGACGTTGTGGTACACCACGAGTCCGTACAGGTTCGGCGCGCCCAGGATGCCGGTGGACCGCGGCAACATGTCGGCGGTGATGCCCAGACCCGGGAGCAGTTCGTTCAACATCGAGGCGGTCGGGTCGGTGCCGCCGTACTGCCACGCCAATTCCACCATGTGGGTGGTGAGGGCGTAGGCGTAGTACGCCGCGGTCAGCGTCTTGGTCACCGTCAGATCGGACAGCGGAACGGTCGCCCGGAAGTCCGCCTTCTGACCACGGTTGTGATTGAGACCGATGACGATGTCCATCGGAGCGCCGCCGACGAACGGGATGATGGTGCCGATCTGCGAGACAATGCCCTCGCCGGTGCTGAAGTCCGACGGATCTGCCGGGATCAGGTTCTGGTGGACCCGGGTGTGCCGCATGAAGTCCTGGAGCTGACGGTTCATCGCGGCGATCTGCCGGTCGGTCGCCGGATTCGCGGAGATCGCCTGCAGATAGTTCGACGTGCGGGTCACGATGCGCGTCAACGGGATTCCGGAGATCGGGGGACAGCTGTCGGAGTCGGCGAGCGCCACCTGCCCGGCGATATCGGAGATGATGCCGGGCACCTGCCCGGCGAAGCGGAGATCCTTGACCGGCTTGCCCGCCCGCTCCTTCTGCGAACGCGTCACCGAGACGATGCACGCATCGACGAGTTTCTGGCTGATCGATTTGTACAGCTGGGTCGCGATCAGCACACCGAACATGATCGGCAGGGTGATCAAGGTCCCCACCGTGAGCGGTCCGGCGATGGTCGCGATGCTCGGCATGGTCCGGCGGGCCACGGTGAGCGGCACCATCACGGTGACATAGAGGTACAGCCACACCGACTCGACGGCCTGTGCGACGGTCAGGTCCTCCACCGGGATGGCCGTTCCGGCCCGGCCTTCACGCACGTTGATCAGCTGCGTGACGACCCACTGCGAGATCGGATCCCGGTAGGTCATCACCGGGTCCTTGTCGTCGGCACCGAGATCGTACGGATGATTCGACACCGCGAGCGTGGAGATGTGCGCGCCCTGCATGTCGCGGTGCGCCCGGCTCTTGATGGAGGCCTGCTCGTTCTTGATCTCCGGCGGCATCATCGGCAGCAGGGAATCGAACACCGCGTCGTACACGGCGCCGAGGGTGGCGAACCGTGAGCCCACACATTCGGTGGGTTCATCCCGCGCAGCCTGCGCGGACGGTGTCACCGGCGCCGCCGAGGCGAGCGCGCCCACACCTCGTTCGCCGCCGAACGACAGCACCACACTCACCACCGCGGCGACCGAGATGGCCACCACAACTGATCTACGCCTCGCGATCCCCACCACGAAACCCGACCGGCCCGACTGTTCCAGACCCATCTGTCTTCCCCGTCCCCACCTTGCCGATACCCGTTGACGAGCAACGACATCCGTATGCTGTTGTGGTCGCGATCGGTCACGTCAGGGCCACGCGGCGATCACGGCAAGACGTCACATTAGAGACATCGAATCGGATTTGACCATAGTTGAACCCAACTCGCTTGCAGTTGGTTGCATCTCGGCCATATTCCCGACATCAAGTGGTTCAGCTACCCTCACAAACGTGCTGCTCTCCGATCGCGACATCCGTGCCGAGCTCGCCGGCGGTCGGTTGGGTCTCGACCCATTCGACCCAGCCCTGGTCCAGCCGTCCAGCATCGACGTGCGTCTCGACAGCCTCTTCCGGGTGTTCAACAACACCCGCTACACCCACATCGACCCTGCCAAACGCCAGGACGAGCTGACCAGCCTCGTCGAACCCGGCGAGGGTGAGCCGTTCGTGCTGCATCCCGGCGAGTTCGTCCTCGGGTCGACCCTCGAGGTCTGTTCGCTTCCAGACGATCTGGCGGGGCGGCTGGAGGGCAAGTCGTCGCTGGGGCGGCTGGGACTGTTGACCCACTCGACGGCTGGATTCATCGACCCCGGGTTCTCCGGGCACATCACGCTCGAGTTGTCGAACGTCGCGAATCTGCCGATCACCCTGTGGCCGGGCATGAAAATCGGTCAGCTGTGCCTGATCCGACTGTCGAGCCCGTCGGAGAACCCGTACGGCAGTGCGACGGTGGGGTCGAAATACCAGGGTCAGCGCGGTCCGACCCCATCGAAGGCCTACCTCAACTTCTCCGTCTCGGGAGACGCCGAACGACCCCAGCGCTCCGACTGACCTGTCGGCCGGGTCGGTTCTTGTTCACCACTTCGATCCCGACAGGCCACGTCGTGGTGGCGCCGATGCAGGAAACCCCGCGTACTCACTGAGTCATGAAGCTCACGGTGATCGGCTGCGGATATCTCGGCGCGACCCACGCAGCATGTATGGCGGAACTCGGTCACGACGTACTCGGCGTGGACGTGGACACCGAGAAGGTGGCCCGCCTACAGGCCGGCGACGTCCCGTTCTTCGAGCCCGGTCTGGCGGACGTACTGCGCCGCAATCTCGCCGCAGGCCGGCTGCGGTTCACCTCGGATCATCGAGATGCCGCCTCGTTCGCGGCGGTGCACTTCCTCGGAGTCGGCACGCCGCAACAGCGTGGCGGCTACGGCGTCGATCTGCGCCACGTCGAGGCGGCCGTCGACGCGTTGATCCCGCTTCTGCGGGGAGATCATCTGCTCATCGGGAAATCGACCGTCCCGGTGGGGACCGCAGCGGCGCTCGCGCAGCGCGCAGCGGTGATCGCAGCCCCCGGCAGCCACATCGAATTGGCTTGGAGCCCCGAGTTTCTGCGAGAAGGTTTCGCCGTCGAGGACACCCTCTCGCCGGATCGGTTGGTCCTCGGCACCGACCCCGACGGCGACTCCGGCTGGGCCGACGAAGTCGTCGTGGAGATATACCGTGACATCCTGCAGGCGGGCACACCCTTCATCCGAACCGACTGGGCAACCGCGGAACTCGTGAAAGTGTCGGCCAATGCCTTTCTGGCCACCAAGATCTCGTTCATCAACGCCATCAGCGAGATCTGCGAGGTCGTCGACGCCGACATCTCGACGCTGGCCGACGCAATCGGGTACGACCAGCGCATCGGTCGCCGATTCCTGAACGCCGGATTGGGTTTCGGCGGGGGATGCCTGCCCAAGGACATCCGCGGGTTCATGGCGCGGGCCGACGAGATCGGGGCGTCGCAGGCACTGCGCTTCCTCCGCGAGGTCGATTCGATCAACACCCGCCGACGGACCGCGATGGTCGATCTGGTCGCCGATGCCGTCGGCGGCGACGTGCTCGGTACCAACATCGCGGTCCTGGGGGCCGCATTCAAGCCCGAGAGCGACGACGTGCGTGATTCACCGGCACTCAACGTCGCCGGTCAACTCGCGCTGCGCGGCGCATCGGTCAGCGTGTTCGACCCGAAGGCCGCCGCGAACTCACAGCGGATGTATCCGATGCTCACCTACGCAGAGTCGGCTGCGTCGGCCTGTGAGGACGCCGATGCGGTGGTCGTGGCGACCGAGTGGGCCGAGTTCGTGCACATGGCACCTGACGAGCTCGCTGCCGTCCGGAACAAGGTCATCGTGGACGGCCGGCGCTGCCTTGACCCGTCGACCTGGCACGACGCCGGATGGCGATATCACTCGATCGGCGGCCCGATGCGTGCGGCACGGTCGCAACGGGCTCCGATCCCCGCTCGGACATCGGCATCGCCGCAGGTCGCGGAGGCAGTCGCGCCACCGGCACGATGACAGCGTGTTAGGGTTCGGGTGCACTGGGGGCTCGGGGCGAGCACCCGTTCGACACAGGGCACACAATCCAGATGACTGACGACGCGACAGACGACGGTCGCGCGGCCGAGGCCGCGACCGGTGATTTTGCGCGCCACGTGGACCCTGCACTTCTCGGTGACATCGCAGCGCGACAGCTCGCCCAGGGTGTTCATGCCGACCACCCCTTCCTGCTCGTCGACCTCGACGACGACGGACTGCGCGTCGGCGTCGTCGATCCCCGCACCGAGTTGATGACCGAGCGACGCGTGCCGGCCATCCGCCCCGCGGTGCTCGACCAATTGCTGGCCGATCACCTGGTCCGGACCGGTCGTGTGGCCGAGCCGGCCACCGAGACCTGGACGGCCGAACTCATCGAACTCGCCGCCCGAGCGCGTGCGCGACTCGCGACCGCCGACGGCACGTTCATCATGGGTCGGGCACATGTGAAGTTCTTCCGGGTGGCTCTGCGCGATCTCGACCAGGCATCGGCGGGGTTGGTCGCCGAGGTGGCCCGCATCGCCCAGGAACGCGCCTCGGCCATGCCGGGTGGCGTGACGTCGGTGGTGCTCGGTCCTGGTCACGGCGCGTGGCCGGGTCTACCGGTGGCGCTCGGTCAGCGCACCGCGGTGCCGGTCGTGGCCGTCGAGGCGAGGGCCGCGTCCACCGAGCAAGAGAATCAACACGACTCGGGCGACGAGGTGCCCATCGTGGTTCCGGACGCCGAGACGAATCCGGCGCGTGTTGCCGCGGATGCCCCGTCCGCTGCATCTGAGCCCTTCGCGACGCCTGACTTCTCCGACGCCGACGGGGTGATCCCGGGCGCCGACGACACGCCGACCCAACCGGCGCGAGCCATCGAGCCCGACACCGAACCGCAACCGGTGCTGCCCCGAGTGGAGTCCGGCGATTTTCCGGTCACGCGTGCCGTGGCAGCGCGGGGATCCTTGGACCTCGCCGAGCCGATCCCGGAAAACATTGCTGCGCAGTCACTTCCGGATTCTCCCGGATCGATGCCGTCGAACCCGCCGATGTGGCGGCAGACGAATCGACCAGTCGGTGAGTCCCATCCGGCCCCACCACCGTGGCCAGACGAGGACGAACCGCGTCCGATGCCCCGACCCCCGATGTCGGGTCCGCCGAGTGGCCCGCCGTCGGCGCGCAGTACAGGGTGGACGCCGAACCCGTCTGGGCAGTCGGCGATGCCGCGAGGCCCGGAGTCACGTGCGTACGACCCGCAACCGCAGCGATCGGCCGGGCCGGACTCGCGGGTTCAGCAGTCGGCGGCATCGCATCAGCCGCCGCCCACGTCGGCACCGAATCAGTCGCCGCCGGATCTGTTGCCGCCGGATCTGTTGCCACCGAATCAGTCAGGGCGGCAGCCGTCCGGATCGCGTCCGACGGCGCCGTATGCGCAGATGCCGCCCCCGTCGGCCGTGCGCGCCGACGATGACCTTGACGAGTCCACACCCGACGAGCCGCGCGACGTGTGGGCGACGGAATCGGTGTTCGCGGCACGGGAGTCCGATGATCCCGGCCAAGACGCGCCGCCGACGCCGCGTCGGCGTCTGCGACGGCCCGACCGGAAGCGGTTGCTGATCGGGGCGGTCGCGTTGTGCGCGGTGCTCGTCGTCGGCGTCTCGATCGCGCTCGCGGTCAGCGGAGGCGACTCGTCGTCGCAGCAGTCGGAAGACATGGCGGGCGGCGCGACGTCGTCGACGTCGTCGACCTACGCCGATCCGGCCGATTGGGCCGAGGCGCGTGTCCCCGCAGCGGTGTACACCCCGCCGCCTCCGCCGCCGGAGACGACCGACAGCGAAACCGGTACCACCACAACCGAAGAGCAGCGCCGACAGCAGCGGCAGCAGCAACAACAACAGCAGCCGCAGCGTCGTGCGCCTGCGCCGCCGCGCCTACCGCAAGTGCCGCGGACGTTCCCGAATCCGATCCCGGGGCTCCCGCCGATCGTCTTGCCGTGAGGTCGGGCGTGGGGTCTCGGGGTCCTGGGGTCTCGAGGTCTCGATACGCTCGCTCGGCTGGCGCCTCGCGGGCTACTCGACCAGCGGGGCGGCGGGGCGAGTGGGCTGCTTGACCAGCGGGGGTGGCGTACTCGACCGGGCTTGGGGTTTCGGGGTCTCGATACGCTCGCTCGGCTGGCGCCTCGCGGGCTACTCGACCAGCGGGGGTGGGGCGAGGCGAGTGGGCTAGTTGTACTGACCCGGGACGTTAAGTACGGCGGTCGGCGAGTCGACGTGACATAGGGAAGACCTCC
>NZ_JBCLVL010000025.1:0-39825 GCF_048537895.1 Gordonia sp. CPCC 206044 | reverse complement strand
AAACCAACCAGAAAACCGAGAACCCAAATAACCGACCTGTCTCAGACAGGTTGACAAATACCGTGCTACACACTGTTTTTCGTGGGTGTTCCGCGTTTGCGCGAGGCCGGGTGCGGCGACGGGCCTGCATCGAGGTGGTCGGCCGCGAAAGGATGTCTCGGGCAGGCCAGCCCATGTGCGGAATGATGCGGTAGTATCTACCGATAGTCCAACAGTTGATACATCTGGACGGACGGATGTGTTGTACACCGCCGAGCGAGAGGATGACGCGATGACCCTGACATCCGGATCGATTCGCGACCCGCAACCGGTGTCGGAACCCCACGTGGCGAACGTGCGATGGCCGACTCTCGATCACCTGGCGGTGGGCGTGCGCAGTTGGCGGGACGCGTACCCGCGGTTCGTATCCGAGCTCGGTGGCCGATGGGCCTACGGTGGGTCGCCCGGAGGATATGCGCCCTATCAATTGGCATTCGGTGACGGACTGCGTCTGGAGTTCATCTCACCCGGGCGCCCGGATGGCTTCCTGGACCGTTTCCTGCAGCGCCGTGGGCCCTCTGCACATCATCTGACGTTCAAGGTTCCCGACCTCGACGAAGCGGTTCGAGACCTGACCCGGCTCGGGTTCGGCACCTTCGGGGACTCGCGGGCCCGGGAGATCTGGATGGACACTTTCGTCCATCCGCGCGATTCCGGTATCGGGACGCTCGTGCAGGTCGCCCGCGCCGATGACGAGGCGATGGTCGCCGACACAGACTTGACGAGCAGTCCGGCGGGCTTCCCGTCGCCGGGTAGGCAACCGTTGGCGCCGTCGGTCATCGGTGTCACCGCCTCCGATTTGGTCAGGGCGCATGATCTGCTGGGACGTGCCCTGTTGGGAGATGTCATCGAGGACGGAGACGGTTGGTTCTTCGCGACCTGGGGCACGGGGCGATCCATGCTCGTACGGGAACCATCGGCGTTTCCGTGCGGAGACCGCTTGTGGTCCGGACTCGATGATCCGGGGGTCTCGTTCGTCGTGTTCGCCGACGGGGACCCGACCGCGACAACGTTGGCCGCCGAAGTCGGCTCCCTGGTGGGTCTGCCCGAGCATCCGGCGACCGGCGTGCCGGTGTGGTTGATGGGCTGATCGCCGCGGCGGCAGGCCAGACGACGGTGCCGTGCGGACGTCATGTCCGCACGGCACCGTCGTTTGTCTGATCCGGGTTGTCTGGTCAGCGCTCCGCGCGATCTCTCAGGAGCAGGCGCACGGTCAGTTCGAGTCGATTGGTGACATCGGTCGCCGAGGCGCGTCGGGTCAGCCACTGCACCAGATTCGACATCCAGACGTCGGAGAGCACGCGCGCGATGGCGAGGTCTTCGTCGGTCGGGTCGCCGTCGCCGACCATCGCGCCGGCGAGGAGTCGATCGATGATGCCTGCGACCTGATCCACTTCTGCTGTCGCCGACGCATCGGCGAACATGAAGGCACGGGTCATCGCCTCGGTCAGCAGAGGGTCACGCTGCATTGCGTAGGTGATCATGTCGAGGACGTGGCGGAGACGTTCGATGGCGTTGTCGCCGCGCAGTTGCGACCGGTCCACCCGGGACTCGACCCGTTCGAACTCTCGCGCCAGCGCGGTCACGAGCAAGTGGACCTTCGACGGGAAGTAGCGGTAGAGCGTGCCGACCGCGACGTCGGCTTTGTCGGCGACCGTGCGCATCTGGACGGCGTCGTAACCGCCCTTCGATGCGAGGGCCAGTGTCGCGTCGAGGATGCGCCGGCGTCGCTCGCGCTGTGCCGACGAGCCGGTTTCGGTGGCAGACGTCGCGGGGCCCGCGGTCGAGGAGCCGGTCGTCGAGGCGCCTGCCGTCGACGAGTCGGCCGAGGCGTTGGCGGGTGCAGAACGTGCCATGTGCTCGTTGACATCCTCACGTGTCGGGGTGGATCCGAAGCCGCCGGGCGGCAACCTCTTCGCCATATTAGAACAGGTTCTAATTGTCCGTCACAACTTGACATACTCGGAACTGAAGTGATTGTTACCACGTCCGACCGGGGGATTGGCCCATGCCACGATCGGGCGCGGGTGGCGGCGCATGGCGACCGCGAGGTGGATAACGGTGTGCGCCTACCGGCACCCAGGGTGCCCGTGGCATATTTAGAACAAGTTCTAGTTCTGTGTGGAACCCAAGACTTTAGGGGAATGCTGCGTGACCATTGCCACGTCAACCGAACAGAAGGCCGTCTGCGACGCGATCGACGCCTGGGCGCAGGGTGTCGAGGCCACCGAACTCGTCCGGGCGGACATCGACAAACCGCGCGACCAATGGGCAGGCCTATGGGCGCAGCTCGCCGAATTCGGGCTCTTCGGTGCCGCGCTCCCAGAGGGTCGGGGTGGGCTGGGGGCCACGTTCCTCGATGTCGCCGCCATGGTCGAGCAGTGCGGCCGGAGTCTGGTGCCGGGGCCGATCGGCCCGACCGTCACGGCCGCACTCGCCCTGTCACGCAGCACCGATGACCGTGCCGACGAACTACTCGAGCGACTGGTGGCCGGGGAGGCCGCGGTGGCGACCCCGGCGTTCGCCTACGCGGGAGGTGCCTGCGAACTGCGCGACGGCGACCTCGATCTCGGCTTGGTTTCCGGTCACGTGGCGGGCGGGGCGTTCCTCGTCCCGATCGAGGTCGGTGCCGATCGCAGGCGCTGGTGGTTGGTGCCACCCGGTGTGGGCGCGGTGGACGCCATCCCGCAGGGCGTGATCAGTGGGACCGAGTCGGTGTCGCAGGTACGGATCCGCGAGATCGACACCACGGCGGTGATCGAGCTAGCCGACGACGACCTGCCCTCGGGCGTGCTGTCGGCGGTATTGGCCGCCTACCAGAGCGGCGTCGCGCGGTGGGCGCTCGACACCGCCGTCGATTACGCCAAGGTGCGCACCCAATTCGGCGCGGCCATCGGGTCGTTCCAGGCCGTCAAACACATCTGTGCGGACATGCTCTGCCGCAGCGAGGAACTCACCGCGGTGGCCTGGGACCTGGCCCGGGCCGTCGACGACGTGTGTCGCGGCGACGATCCCGAGCATGCTGCCGAACAACTGGTCATCTGTCGGCTCACCGCCGACATCGTGGTCGCCGATGCCGCGGTGGCCAACGCCAAGGACTGCGTGCAGGTTCTCGGCGGCATCGGATTCACCTTCGAGCACGACGCACATCTGTATCTGCGGGCCGCGACGACCGCGCGTTCGGTCTTGGTGCAGGGTGCGGCGGCGCGGCGCGAGCTCGGGCAGCTCGGTCTCGACGGCGCGCGCAGGCACCTCGAGATCGACTTGTCCGGTGTGGAGGATCGTCGCGGGCAGGTCCGCGCCGCGGTCGCCGACATCGCCGCTGCCGATCCCGATCGTCGTCGGCGGGTGATGGCCGAATCCGGTTACCTCATGCCGCATTGGCCGGTGCCCTACGGTCTGGCCGCCGAACCCGCCCTGCAGTTGCTCATCGATTCCGAGTTCGAGCGTGCCGGGGTGGTCCGGCCGGATCTGGTGATCGGCGCGTGGGCGATACCGACCATTCTCGAACACGGAACCGACGAGCAGCGCGAGCGTTTCGTCCTGCCGACCCTGGCCGGCGAGATCGTGTGGTGCCAGCTCTTCAGTGAGCCCGAGGCGGGTTCGGACCTGGCGGCACTGCGCACCAAGGCCACCAAGGTCGACGGTGGGTGGCAACTGCGGGGGCAGAAGATCTGGACATCGCAGGCGCACAATGCGACCTGGGGTGTCTGCCTCGCCCGAACCGATCCTGACGCTCCCAAACACAAGGGGATCACCTACTTCCTGATCGACATGTCGGCTCCCGGCATCGACATCCGTCCGTTGCGGGAGTTGACCGGCCGCGCGAACTTCAACGAGGTGTTCCTCGACGGGGTGTTCGTGCCCGACGACTGCGTTGTCGGACAGGTCAACGGCGGGTGGCGACTGGCCCGGACCACGTTGGCCAACGAGCGGGTTGCCATGGGTGGCTCGGGGCTCGGCAAGGAGATGGAGTCGTTGCTGCAGCAGATCGATGTACGGTCCCGAGAGTTGGAGCCCGCTGAACTGGCCGGTCTCGGTGCGCTGGTGGCCGAGGCTCAGGTGGGGCGGGTCATCGATGCGCGGGCGGTGTCGCAGCGTCTGGCCGGGCACGATCCGGGCGCGTTGTCGAGCGTGCGCAAACTGATCGGGGTTCGCCATCGGCAGGCCGTGCCGGAGTTCGCGCTCGATCTGCTCGGTGTCGACGGTCTCGCGGCGGGCGGCGCCTCGGACAATTTCCTGCAGAACCGATGCTTGTCCATCGCCGGGGGCACCACGCAGATCCTTCGCACGGCGGCGGCCGAACGGATTCTCGGTCTGCCTCGTTGACGGCCCTTCCGGCGCGACGTCGACGGCCGTGAATCGGCTGTTGAGAGCGCATAAGGGATACAGATCACACTCAGTCTGATACAACTAGAACAGGTTCTAATTTCTTGCGAGGAGGCAGTGGGGTGGACTTTGCCCTCGACGAGACGGCGGTCGCCGTCCGTGACGCCGCTGCGGAGGTGTTCGCACGACATCAACCGCAGTGGGAGACCAAGTTCGGGCAACGGGGATTCGGGGAGGCCACGACAGGCGCCTTCGACGACGGGCTGTGGCGCTCGCTGGTCGACGCCGGGCTCGTCGCGCTGCCGCTGCCCGCGGAGGTCGACGGCGACGACATCGGCGTGTTGGGGCTGCTGCCCCTCCTCCGCAGCATGGGCGAGGCCGCGGCCGTGACGCCCGCATTGGGCACCTTGGCATCGGCCCTGACCCTGCGCGGCGCACCCGCCGCAACCCGGACGCGCTGGGCGCGCACCTGCAGCGGCGGAGCCTGGCACGCGGTCGCCATCGGCGAGGTCGGCGACCCGTTGACCGCGACACCGCGGACGACTCTCGCCGGCGGACGGATCAACGGCGTCAAGACCGGCGTGCTGCACGCCGAGGGCTCGGCTGCACTGCTGGTCGGCACCGACGGTGGCGCCGCGATCGTGGCGACCGACAGCCCGGGGATCACCATCACCCGCACCACGGCTTCGAGCGGGTGGGGCGAGTACACGGTCCGGTTCGACGACGTCGCGATCGACGAGGCCGATGTACTCGGCGCGGATGCCGCGTCGCTGCGCGACCACTACCGGCTCGTCCTGAGCGCGTACGCCGACGGATTGGTCGCCGGTGCCACCCGACTGACCGCCGACCATGTCACCAACCGCGAGCAGTTCGGCAAGCCGATTGCGCTTTTCCAGGCGGTAGGACAGCAACTCGCGGACATCTACGTCATCGGTCGATCGATGGATCTGGCGTCCACCGCGGCTGCCTGGCGGATGTCCGAGGGACTGGACGCCACACAGGATCTCGGGATCGCCGCGTACTGGCTCGCCGCCGAGGTCCCGGCGACGCTGCGCACGATGACCCATCTGCACGGTGGTATCGGCGTCGACGTCACCTATCCGCTGCACCGGTACTTCTCCATCGCCAAGGATCTCGCGCGACTCGTCGGAGGTGCCGATGCGCGCCTCGACGAGGTCGCCGACGATTCCGATGCGCGGCTCGATCCGAAAGCGCAGGCAGCACATGTTCATTGATCTGACGGACGAGCAGAAGGCTTTGCGGGCCGAGCTGCGTGCGTACTTCGCCGACCTGATCGGTCCCGCCGATGCCGAGGTGATGCTCACCGAACGTCACGGCGAGACCTACCGCCGGGTGATCCGGCAGATGGGCAAGGACGGTTGGCTCGGCGTCGGGTGGCCGAAAGAATACGGCGGCAAGGGGTTCGGTGAGATCGAACAGCAGATCTTCACCAACGAGGCAGTGCGCGCGGATGTGCCACTCCCATCGGTGACACTGCAGACCGTCGGGCCGACCCTGCAGCAACACGGCAGCGCGGAACTCAAACGGAAGTTCCTGCCCGACATCCTCGCGGGCGAGGTGCATTTCGCCATCGGCTACACCGAACCCGAGGCCGGGACCGACCTGGCGTCGCTGACGACCACGGCGGTGCTGGACGGAGACCACTATGTGGTCAACGGTCAGAAGATCTTCACCACCGGCGGGCACGACGCCGACTACATCTGGTTGGCCGTGCGGACCGACAAGGACGCCCCCAAGCACAAGGGCATCTCGATCCTCATCGTCGACACCACCGATCCCGGATTCAGTTGGACACCGATCATCACCGCCGACGGTGCCCACCACGTGAACGCGACGTACTACAACGACGTCCGCGTGCCGGTCTCCATGCGGGTCGGTGCGGAGGGAGACGGCTGGAAGCTCATCACCACCCAGCTGAACCACGAGCGCGTGATGCTCGGACCGGCCGGTCGCATCGACGGTCTGGCGGCGCGCATCCGCGACTGGGCGCAGCAGTCGGGACCCGACGGCTCGGTGATCGCGAAACATGCCGATGTCCGTCGCGCCCTCGCCGAGATCGAGGTCTACGCGCGGATCAACGAATTGCTCAACTGGCAGGTCGCATCGACCGGGGAATCGATCTCGATGGCCGACGCCGCGGCCACCAAGGTGTTCGCCACCGAGCGGCTCCAACACGTGTGCCGTCTGATCAACGAGATCGTCGGTCGCTATGGCGATCTCACCGATCCGTCGACCGCGGAGCTCGTCGAATGGCTGGACGTACAGCAGAAGCGCAACGTGGTGATCACCTTCGGGGGAGGCGTCAACGAGGTCATGCGCGACATGATCGGCACCGCCGGACTGGGATTGCCGAGGGCCAAGCGATGACCACGACCACGCTGCGCCCTCACCGCCGGTCGAGTAGTGGCGAGCCGCTGGGCGAGCGGCGTATCGAGACCGCCGTCGCGACACGCCTTTACCGCCGGTCGAGTAGTGGCGAGTCGCTGGGCGAGCGGCGTATCGAGACCACCCACGCCCACCCGCGAACCGGAGACGATCGATGAGCACGACCGACCAGATCCTCGCCGCCGCCGACGCCATCAAAGCCGACGGGCCCAGTGCGCCGGTCATCGGGCGCGATCCGATCAATCAGCCGATGATCCACAACTGGGTCGAGGCCATGGGGGACGAGAATCCCATCTACGTCGACGAATCGGCGGCGCGCGCGGCCGGTCACCCCGGAATCGTCGCGCCCCCGGCGATGGCACAGGTCTGGACGATGCGCGGTCTACACGGGCAGCGCACCTCGGACGATCCGCTCGGTCGCGCCACCGAACTGTTCGACGAGGCAGGTTTCACGTCCGTGGTCGCGACCAACTGCGACACCGTCTATCACCGCTACACCCGTCCGGGCGAGCAGGTCTCGCTGTCGGCCGAGCTGGTCGACGTCGTCGGACCCAAGAACACCGCACTCGGTGAGGGGTGGTTCTTCACCACCCGCAACGTGTGGTCGGTCGACGACGAGGTCGTCGCCGAGATGAACTTCCGCATCCTCAAGTTCCGCCCGCCTGCCAAGGACGCCGAACCGGATGCCGGTGCTTCGCAGGACACATCGGTGCCCGATGATCTCGATCCCACCCGGATGCTGACACCGAGCGTCTCGCGTGACACCGCCTTCTTCTGGGAGGGTGTCGCCGCCCACGAACTGCGGGTCCAGCAGGTCGCCGACGGCTCGTTGCGTCACCCGCCGATTCCGGCGACGTGGAAGCCGCGGAGCGACGACGGTGTTGTGCCGCAGACGGATTACGTTGTCGCTTCGGGGCGTGGGAAGGTGTTCAGTTACGTCGTCCACCATGCGCCCAAGGTGCCCGGACGTGGACTGCCGTTCGTCGTCGCACTCGTCGAACTTGACGAAGGAGTCCGGATGCTGGGCGAACTACGTGGCATCGCGCCCGAGCAGGTGCGGATCGGATTGCCCGTCGAGGTCACCTTCCTGGATTTCCCGGCCGACGGTGATGCCGGGACCGACGCATGGACCCTGTACGCGTGGCAGCCACTCGAGGAGGGGAAGAAGTGACCAGCCTTGCACCACAACCGGTTCGGGTGGCCGACACCTTGCCGGCGCTGACCATCGATGCCAGCCCGACGTTCGTGGTCGCGACGGCGCTGGCCACGCGTGACTTCCAGGATGTGCATCACGACCGGGACCTCGCCCAGGCCAAGGGTTCCAAGGACATCTTCGTCAACATCCTCACCGACACGGGACTGGTGGAGCGCTATGTCACCGACTGGGCCGGACCGAGCGCCCGAATCCGGTCGATCAACCTGAAACTCGGTGTGCCGTGGTACGCCTACGACTCGGTGACCTTCACCGGGGAGGTCACCGACATCTCCGCCGGCATCGTCACGGTCTCGGTCACCGGGACCAATTCGCTGGGCAAACACGTCATCTCGACGGTGACGCTGACGATCGGGGAGAACTGATGGGTGGCCTGTCCGGGAAAGCTGCGATCGCAGGAATCGGTGCGACCGAGTTCTCCAAGGACTCGGGACGCAGCGAGTTGCGCCTTGCCGCCGAAGCGGTGTCGTCGGCGATCGCCGATGCCGGGCTGACGCCCGCCGACGTCGACGGCCTCGTCACGTTCACGATGGACACCAATGCCGAGATCGCGGTGGCGCGCGCCGTCGGGATCAAGGAGATGACGTACTTCTCGCGTATCCACTACGGCGGTGGCGCCGCGTGTGCAACGGTTCAGCAGGCGGCGATGGCCGTGGCCACCGGTGTTGCCGATGTCGTCGTCGCCTACCGCGCGTTCAACGAACGGTCGGGTCTGCGCTTCGGTCAGGTCAACAGTGCGGTGGCGAACCAGGAGAACTCCTCGGGCACCGACAACGCCTTCAGCTATCCGCACGGATTGTCCACCCCGGCGGCGTTCGTCGCCATGGTCGCGCAGCGCTACATGCACGACTATGGCGCCACCAGTGAGGATTTCGGGCGAATCGCGGTGGTCGACCGCAAACATGCGGCAGTGAATCCGAACGCCTTCTTCTACGGTAAGCCGATCACTCTCGACGATCACCAGGCATCGCGCTACATCGCCGAGCCACTCCATCTGCTCGACTGCTGCCAGGAATCCGACGGCGGCGTGGCCATCGTGGTGGTCTCGGCGGAGAAGGCGCGCGATCTCGCCCATACCCCGGCCGTCATCGCGGCCGCGGCTGCGGGCAGTGCCGATGACCAGTTCATCATGTCGAGCTACTACCGCGACGACCTCGCCGGACTGCCGGAGATGGGACTGGTCGGCAGGCAGCTGTGGAAGCAGTCGGGTCTGCACCCATCGGACATGGATATGGCGATTCTGTACGACCACTTCACCCCGTACACCCTGATGCAGCTCGAAGAGCTCGGATTCTGCGGTAGGGGAGAAGCGAAAGATTTTGTGCGCCAACCCGGTGCACTGGAAGTCGGGGGACAGCTTCCGCTGAACACCCATGGCGGACAGCTCGGAGAGGCCTACATCCACGGGATGAACGGTATCGCCGAGGCCGTCCGGCAGATTCGCGGCGACTCGGTCAATCAGGTCGAGGACGCCGACAAGATCGTGGTCACCGCGGGGACCGGCGTCCCCACCAGCGGCCTGGTTCTGACACGTTCCTGATACAGCGAGCTCAGCAAGAGGGAGTAAGAAAGATGAAGTTCAATCTGGCCGACGTGTTCGAGACCGTCGCGGATTCGGTACCCGAGCGCATTGCGCTGAGCTATGAGGGCCGGCAGATCAGTTATGCCGAACTCGATCGGCTCGCCAATCAGGTCGCCCACATGCTCGCCGGCGCCGGTATCGGTGCCGACGACAATGTGTCGCTGTTCCTCAAGAACAGTGTCGAACATGTCACCAGTCTCTTGGGACTGTTGAAGATCCGCGCGGTGCCGGTCAACGTGAACTACCGCTACACCAATGCCGAGTTGCAGTACATCTTCGACAACTCCGACTCCCGCGGCATCATCGTCGAGCTGCCCGAGCATCAGCGCAGCGTGGCCAAGCTGCTGCCCGAGACACCCACCGTCCGCACGGTTTTCGTGATCGGCGAGGTCGACGACGAGCTGCGCAACGCGGCGGCGTCCCTGCCGGACGGTCGCACTGTGGAGATCGTGTCGTTCGCAGACCACGAGTCCCGGCCGGACCAGCGGGACTTCGAGCCTCGCACCGGCGAGGAGCTGTACCTCCTCTACACCGGCGGCACCACCGGATACCCGAAGGGCGTCATGTGGCAGCACGACGACTTCTTCCGCAAGCCGCTCTCCGGTGGTAATCCGTACGGCGAAGCCCGTAAGGACCTGGCCGAGATCGGAGCTGCGGTCAAGGATTTCGGATCGATCGCCTTCCTCCTGGCCGCTCCGCTGATGCACGGCGCCGCCTCGTACTCGCTGTTCACGTTCTTCACACTCGGCGGCCGGTTGGTCATCCAACGCGATTTCGACCCCGGCAAGATCGTGTCGTCGGTGGAGTCGGACCAGGTGAACATCATCTTGATCGTCGGCGATGCCATGGGGATGCCGCTGGTGGAGGAGTTCGAGCGTCGTAAGGGCGAGGTCGACCTCACATCGCTGTTCTCGGTCACCTCCGGCGGTGCGATCTGGTCGCAGCACTCTCGCGACCGCTTCCTGGGTGTCAAGCCGGAGTTGGTATTGCGCGACAACTTCGGTGCGTCGGAGTCGGGTAACGACGGCGAGATCATGATGGACGAGAACGGCAACCTCAAGGTGCCACCGACCGACCGGATGATGGTCGTCGACGAACGTCACAACAAGATCGAGGCGGGTTCGGGAGAGGTCGGCTACATCGCCCGCATCGGGAACGTCCCGCTGGGCTACTACAAGGATCCGGAGAAGTCGGCCAAGACGTTCCCGGTGCTGGCCGACGGTACCCGCATCTCGATCCTCGGCGACATGGGGACGATCGAGGCCGATGGGTCGATCGTCTTCCTCGGCCGTGGGTCGCAGTGCATCAACACCGGCGGCGAGAAGGTGTACGCCGAAGAGGTCGAGGCGGCGCTGCATTCGCACCCCGCGATCGCCGACGCGCTCGTCGTGCCGGTTCCCGACGAGCGCTACGGCCAGCGGGTCGCCGCGGTCGTGGCGCTCGCCGAGGGCGCGTCGGAGCCGTCACTGGACGAGATCCAGGTGCACTGCCGAGAGACGTTGGCAGGCTACAAGGTCCCGCGGACCGTCGTCTACGTCGACGAGGTCAAGCGCACGCCCGCCGGCAAAGCAGATTACAAGTGGGCCAAGGGGGCCGCGGCGGCGACATCGGGCGAGCCGGCGCCGGCCTGAGGACGATCCGCAGAAGAAATCCGCGGCTGACGCGGATTTCTTCTGCGATCTGGTCATCACCCGACCTGTAGGACCAGCCACAGCATCAGGACCGCGACGATCAGCGTCGGAGGCACGGTGAGTGCACCGAGCACGAGGTAACGGCGTGGCGGGGCCGGGACGGCCTGCCGATGCATCACGTCGCGCCACAACAGGTTCGCCAACGACCCGAAGTAGGCCAGATTGGGGCCGATGTTGACCCCGACGAGTACCGCGAGCACGAGCGCGGGCTGATGAGCGACGAGCGGCACGAGCAAGAGTGTGGCCGGCAGGTTGTTGAGCAGGTTGGCGAGAAGCGCGGCAAGTGCGGCCACCGCCAGCAACGCGGGCAGACCTGTTCCGGACGGCACGAGATCGGCGACGAACTCGCCGAGTGATCCATCCCGGACCGGCAAGATGATGACACCGAGGGCGGCGACGAACGCCAGGAACGGGATGTTCACGGCGCGTACGGTTTCGACGAGCACTGTTGCAGGTCGGTGCAGGAGACGCGGCACCGTCATCACGATCGCGCCGATCGCAGCGACAACCGCTAGCGGTACCCCCAGCGGTTCGGCGACGACGAAGGCGGCCAGCAGTGCGGCCAGACACGCGAGCACGCCACGCGGGGCGTGTACGGCATCTCGGGCGGCAGGTTGCTCGTTTCGGTCGACGGGGGCCCGAACCGTCAACGCATCCGCGAAGAACCAGCGAAAGATCAAGTACTCCACGGCGATCGCTGCTGCCCAGGGCAGTGCCATGGTGGCGGTGAAACCGAGGAAGGTGAGACCCGAGGCGCTGAAGGCGAGCAGATTGGTCAGGTTGGAGACGGGTAACAACAGCGAGGCCGTGTTCGCCAGATGGTTGCTCGCGTAGCCGACCGGGGCCACACGAGCCCCGACCCGGCGAGCGGTGGCGATGGCGACCGGTGTCAGCAGGACGATGGTGGTGTCGATGGACAGGACCGCCGTGACCAGTGCCGCGACCACGAACACGACACCGAGCAGTCGACGCGGGGACGACCGGCTCCACCGCGCGAGGACAGCGCCCACCCACTCGAAGACGCCGCTGCGAGCGCAGATCTCGGCGATCACGAGCATCGCGGCAAGGAACCCGATGGTGGGGGCCATGAAGCGGATCTCGTCGACGGCCGCGGTGACGCTCGTGAGGCCGAGTGCCACGAGTAGCACTGCCGCGGGTACCGCGACGACGGCCGCAGGTACTCGTCGCGCGCCGACGGTCGCGACGATGACGGCGACGAGAACGATGACCGCAATGGTGCTGCCGGCTGCGGTGTCCGCGGAGATCATGGCCTGGCCGACGCGGTCAGCCCGGCGGGGCGTGTTCGTCCGACGCCGCGGGCAATGTGTCGTCGGTGTCGGTGTCGGTGTCGGTGTCGGGGTGACCGGACGGGCCGCCGTCGAGCGACATCGCGGCGACGCGGCGCGGTGCGTACCAGAGCAGCACGAGGCCCGATGCGATCAGGACCGAGCCGAGCACGATGTACGCGTGGCTCATGGGACCGATGAAGGCTTCTTGTGCCCCGCGGGTGATCTGCGCGGCCAGTGACGGCGCCTGATCAGCGATTCGGTCCGCCACGGCGGTCGCCTCGGCGAGAGATCGGCCGATGTGATCGGCGACGGTGTCGGCCTGCGTCGTGAGAGCCTGTCCGCTCACCGGATCGCCGGCGGCGATCCGCTGTTGGCCTGCGGCGGTGAGCTGTTCGCGCGCAGAGTCGGCGACCGGGGCGATCTGGGTGGAGTATCCGGCGGCCATGATGCTGCCCGCCAGTGCGATACCGATGGCCGCGCCGAGCTCACGGGCGGTGTCGTTGACGGCCGAACCGACCCCTTGGTTGTCGATCGGTGTGTTCGCCATGATCGCGGTGGTCGACGGTGCGGTGTTGAGACCGATGCCCACTGCGCAGATGCCGAGAATCCAGACGAGACCCCAATAGGTCTCGTAGTCGATGACGCCGAGTAGCAGGATGCCGAGGCCGGCGATCATGATGCCGCCGCCGAGGACGAAGCGCAGGGAGTCGTAGCGCACCGCCACCCAGTTGCCGAACAGGGCGAAGAAACCGACTCCACCGATCAACGGTCCGATGGCGATCGCGGACTGCAGCGGTGAGTACCCGAACACCAGTTGGAAGTGTTGGAGCATCAGGTAGAAGGTCCCGAAGGATGCGAAGAACTGCATGGTGACCGAGAGCGCCCCGGCGCCGAATGCGCGGTTGGCGAACATCGTGATGTCGAGAAGCGGTGAGGTCCGGCGTCGTTCGAGCACGCAGAACACGACCAGGAGGACCGCGCCGCCGACGAGGCAGCCGAGCACCAGTGGGTCGGCCCACCCGCGGTGGGGTGCCTCGAGGAGGCCGAGGACGAGACCGGTCACCGCGAGCATGGACGTCGCGGAACCGGCGACGTCGAAAGCGCCGGGATCGCGGTCGCGCGACGTGCCGATGGTGACCGACAGGATCAGGACGAGTGCGGCCGATGCGGCGAAGGTGACGAACACCGAACGCCACGAGAAGAACTCCAGCAAGACGCCGGTGAGCAGGAGTCCCGCGATGGCACCGGCACCGGCGACGGCGGCCCAGATGCTCACTCCGATGGCACGTTTGTCGGCCGGTACGCCTGCGGTGATCAGCGACAGTGTCGCGGGCATGATCAACGCGGCGCCGGCACCCGCCACGATGCGGGCGATGATCAGCTCGGTCGGGTCGCTGATCCACACGGTGACCAGGGATGCGATCGCGAACACGGCCAATCCCACGAGGAGGATGCCGCGCCGGCCGAAGCGATCACCGATCGCGCCCGCCGGTAGCAGCAGCGCGGCGAGAGCGAGTGTGTAGCCGTCGACGATCCAGGTCATCTCGTTCGACGTGGTGCCGATATCGATCGCAATGTCGGTGAGTGCCGTGTTGAGGGCGGCCATCGCCGCGACGACCATGCTCAGGGCCGCGCAGGCCACGAGGATCAACCATGCCGATCGGAGGTCGAGTCCGGCGATCGTACGCGGGGCCGTCGATCGCAACGGCGAGTGATGTGTCATGATTCCCCTCGGCGAGCGGTGTTGCCAGTTCGTGACCACGACACGCGGTCGCGGCGGCCCGGATTCCATCGCAACATGTGACACATTTATCACTGCAGTAACAAAGCCGGGGACCGCCGCCCTACCCGGTCAGCGTTGACCCGGACAACCGAAAGTGGGAGATCATGGCCGCACCCCAGGTCGCCTCGTCTTCACAAGGTACCGATGGCACTCCGGCGCGTGTGCGCGTGTGGCGGGTTCTGTCGATGCTCGCCGCACTCGCTGCGGTCTTCGTCAGCCTACTGCTGATCGCAACCTCCGCCGCCTGACGGCAACGCGCCGCCCGTCGAGGAGAACTCGGCAGACGGCGCGCGCGTCAGTTGTGGCAACAGTCGGTGTGAGTCAGCCTGCGTGTTTCTCGATCACGGCGCCGACACGGGGCAGCGCCGCGCCCACGTAGCCCTTGGCCTTCCCGCGAAGCGAGTTGTAGACCTTGGCGAGCGCAGGGTGGGCGGTCGCCGCCTGATCGTCGGTGACGGTCAGCAGCGCCTCGCTCGCCTCGTCGGAATGAGCGGCGAGATGATCACCGAAGGAAACTCCGGCCGGGCGCGAGTCCCACAGCGGGGTGAGCGCGGTCAGGAAATCCGGCAGCATCATGTCGGTCGCCGACGACACGACATTGGGTTTGACCTTCTGTGCCGCGGCATAGGCAGTCTTGACGGCTGCGCCGCCCAGACCCTTCTGCCCCGACACCTCGGTGTCGATCACCTCGACGAGATCTGCGACCACGGCGGCGCGGTCGGTGTCCAGCAGGGATGTCAACGAGTCGCTCATCTGTCTCCTAGTGCGAAGGGGGCGCACGCGCCCCGGCGGCTGTCGATCCAGGAGTCTACGTGTGTGCTCGCGGCGGTGGACATTTCGGTCTTTCGGCGCACGTCGGGTGGTGCGTCGGCCTGGTGATCACTTCGGCATGATGCCGTCGAGGCCGCCGACATCGGTGATCTTCCAACCGGCGTTCTTGTCGAGGGTGATGGTGTAGGTGACCGTGGTGGTGACGCCGTCGGGGGCCTGCTTGCTGGTGGACGCGACATTCACGAAGGCATTGACCTTGTAGACGCCACCGTTCTCGGACGAGACCACCGATGCGACAGGGGTGGCCTTGGAATCCCAGTTGAGCGGGACCAGGATCTGCTGGAGCTGTGCCTTGGTGGCGTCGAACTTGGTGGACAGTTGCTGTGTCGTGTTGGCGCGCAACCGATCGAACCAGGCGTCGAGATCCTTGTAATCGGTTGTCGCGGCTCCCACCGCGTAGTTGGTGGCCGTGCGTTCGGCGTGCGCTCGGTCGGCGGCAGCGGTTTGGTCGGCGGACAGTTGTGACCGCGAGCCGCCGTACAGGATGGCGAGCACGACGACCGCGGCGATGAGGGCGATCACGACGAGCGACGTGACCGCGGTCGACAGCGAGACCGACAGTTGGCGTCCTCTGCTGGGCCCGGGCCCCCGATCGGCTTCTCCCGCCTCGGCGTTCACCGGTTCATCGGACTTCGGGTGCGCGGTGTGCTGTACCTCGTCGAGTGTCGAACTCATCATTCCCTCACTTTCCTGCGGGCTTTCTTGCGGGCTGTGAAACATCGACATGAATCCGGAGAGCATGGTCGGCGCCGACCATGTCCAATGCCTGACCGGTCAGGGCCCCGATGTCGAGCCGACCGAGTTGTGAGGCGGCCGACGCCGTCACCGGTTGGAGCACGGGCGCAAGCTGTTTCATGTCCGGACCGAACTTCAGCAGAGTGGACTTCAGGTGGCCGAGGAACGGGACGATCCCGTCGCCCGTGGTGTAGGTCGACGGCGGACGGGTCTCGGCCAGCTTCGCCATCTCGCTGTCGAGGCCGCCGATGACGGTGCCGCCGACCGAGTTCCAGGCCGGGCCGCCGTCGTGCAAGGCCGGTCCGAGCCAGGCGAGGTCGCCGCCCATCGTCTGGATGGCGTCGAGCAGCTGTGCGGTCTCCGGAAGCCGAGACAGCACGGTGACCGCCAGCAGGTTGGTGGATCGGCCGAGCGGGCCGATGACCGGATCGGTGTTGTCGAGCGCGGTACTGAACGTGTCCACCAGGCTCGAGATCACGTCGGGGTCCAGCTGTCGCAGGAGATCCGATGCCTTGGTGGCGGTCTCCGCGATCGACGTCGGCGCGTCCGCGCGGCTCGTCCGGATCACGTCGCCGTTGCGCAGATACGGGCCGTTCGACGAGGTCGGGGTGAACTCGAGATACGGTTCGCCCAGTGCGGAAAGGGTTTCCACCGACAATCTGCTGGAGGTCGGTATGCGGAAATCGTCGTGGTAGCGGATGGTCGCCTTGGCCCCGGCGCGGTCGGGCGTGATATCGGTGACCTCGCCGATCGCGGACCCCGTCAGCAAGACGGGGGAATCGACCGCGAGTCCGGCAGAATCCGGCAGGACGATGGTGGCGGTGTGCTCGGTGCGCGTGGGGTTCATGCCCAGTACGCCCACACAGAGGTAGAAGGTCGATCCGATGAGTACGGCGAGGATCGCGGCAAGGGAGAAGAACGAACTCGGCTTCATCGGATCATCCCGATCATGCGCAGGACTCCGATGACCTGGTTGCGGCGTTCGGCGGTCGGGAGCCGCAGCGGCGGTCCGACCCCGGTGACGTCGACCCTGGCGATGTCGACCTTGGGGCCGGTGGCGGCGAAGGGGATGATCTTGTCGTCGAGCAGATCCACGAGGCGGCGGGCGTTGGACGGCCGACTGGTGTCGATGGGGTTGCCGGCGAACAGTACCGGGACCACCGCGCGTGCCGCGGCGTCCATCGACTGCACCATCGGTCCCACCCACTGTGCGGGCGGGGCGATCTGACCGAGATTTGTCATCATGAACATGATGGACAGCGTCGACGACATGGCGTCGGTGGTGTGCTGAGCGCCTTCCGGCGTCAACAAGGGGTCGATGGTGCCGCTGTGGTCGATGATGCCGTCGGTGGTGGCTGTCAGTCCGTCGAGCATGGCACTCAGCGAATCCTGATGGGCTGCGAGGTCTTTCAGATCCGCTCCGACGACATCGAAGATCTTCTGCGTCACGCGTGGGTCGTCCGGGAACGCCCTGTTGATCCGCCTGATGGTGGTCATGACATTGCTCAACGTCCCCTGTCCGACCGAGGTTGCGAGCTGTGCCAGGGTGTCTTCGATCTGCGGGGCCTGTTCGGTGTGGGCCAGGGGGATGGTGTCGCCCTGCCGAAGTGTGTTCTGGCCCTGAGAGTCCGTATCCGGTGACGTGAGGGCGACGCGGACGTCCGCCAGTGGCGCGGCCTGGACGAGCGTGGCCCGGGTGTCCGACGACAACCGGACACCGTCGTCGATCGCAGCGGTGGCCACGACATAACCGGCGTCGGCGATGTGGACCGAGCGTAGCGTGCCGACTCTGGTGCCATCGGAGAGGATCTCTGCTCCGCTCGGCAGGTTCAGCACGTTCGCGAACTGGATGTGGATCAGATAGTGGGCGCCGCCGGAGTTGCCGGTCGGGATGTCGGAGAGGTCGGAACCGCATCCTGAGAGCGCCGCACACGCTGCGATCGTGGCCGCCCCGAGCGCGATTGCCCTGTGTGCCCACCGGATCGGGGTGGTCACCCGGCGTATCACTGTCATGGTTCCTCCGATCCGAGGATGGCGGGCACGAGTGAGGACAACGAGGTCTGCCGACCGCAGTCCGGTCCGCTCTTGCCGAGTGCCCGGCACACCTGCGACCCGACGCCTGCCGGAAGGGGAACGGCGGGAGCGGAATAGGTCAATGCGAGCCCGCCGGTCCGCGGGTCCGCGATGCGGCGGAAGGCACCGGTGAACACCGGGATCATGTCGATGGCCTCACCGAGGGAACCGATCTGAGCGGAGAGCATCTGCGGCAGATTCTGATTCGCATCCAGACTGCGGAGGAGTCGGCCCCCGAACATCGTCGTGATGTCGTTGAACATGGGCATCACCTGCCGCAGTCTCGCGATGATGTCGACCGATGGTCCGATGATGGCCTGGTTGACCCGCGTGATCGTCGGTGGAAATCGCGTGAGCAGGCTCTTGATGTCCGCCCATCCGCCTGCGACGCTCTCGCTCAACGCAGACAGGTCGGTGAGGATGTCGCCCAGATGTCCGATCGCGGCGTCGGGGGAGTTCAGTGCGCGCCCGAGACCCAGGATGATCCGGTTGATGTCATCACCGGTGCCGCTGGTCGCGTTGTCCAACTGTGTCAGTGCCCGCGACAGGTCCTTTGCCTGTGGGTAGCCGTTCAGTTCGTCGGACAGCTTGGAGAAGGCGGCGAGTGTCTTGCTGATGGATTTCGGTGTCACGGACTTGGTGATGCACTTCCCGGCATCCCACGAGGGCGAGCCTGCCGCAGGCTCGTTGCCGACCAACGAGAGCTCACGGTCGGCCATCAGGGTGCGCGACAGGGTCGTCGCTCCCACGTCGGTGGGAAGCCGGCGGTTGGCGTCGATCTCGAAGTCGACCCGGGTGCGGGTTCCCTCGGGCGTGATCGAGGTGACCTTGCCGATCGGCATGCCGAGCACGGTCACCTGATTGTTCACGTAGAGGCCGATACTGTCGGGCATCAGTGCGCAGTAGGAACGCACACCCGAACCCGACACGGTGAACCGGTAGCCGCTCACCGCCACGGCCGCGATCAGGATCACCACGATGGTCGTGATGGTGCTGCGTGACAACAGGAATCGTCTGACACTCAGCATGGCCGGTCCTTTGTCGGAAGACAGATTCTCGGGACGTCGCCGCCGAGGGGGCGCAACGTTCTGCCGAGCCCGTTGACCGCACCGAGCAGCTCCGACAGTCGGCCCTGCAGCTGGGTCAGCGGCGGGATGGAGTCGGACAGTGACCGGGCCATCGGGAGAAATGTGCTCCGCCAATGCTTGGTGACCGGCGTCAGTCTGGCGAGGATCGTTGCGACGGTGCTCAGGGCCTTGCCCACCTGGGTGAGCGATTGCTCGGCGAGGTCCTCGAGAATGTTCGACGACGTGATGAACTGGCGTAGAACCGATTTTGTCGTTTCGAGGGTGTGGACGTACTCGTCGGCGACGGCCATCGTCTTGGAGACGTCCCGGTTCTGCTGATCGAGGATGTCGACGACGGAGCCCACCGCGCCGACTGCCTGTCGGATCGCGTCGGGGCTGCCGCTGCTGGCCTTGCGTAGCTCGGCGAGCGAGCGGCGCATGGTGGTGCCGTTGATCCCACCGATCGGCTCCACGGCCTCCTGGAAGAGTGATGGAAGAGAGTACGGCAGTTGCACTCTCGACGACGGTATCGGGGCGTTCCCGAGCGGCTTCGCGCCTGCCGGGAGCACTGCGACGTAGTAACCGCCGACGACGGTCAGCATCCGCACCGACAGCGACGAATCCGAACCGATGGGCACCGAATCGTCGACGGTGAAGCGCATCGACACATGATCGGGGTGCAAGGTGAGATCGGTGACGGTGCCGACCTTGATCCCGGCGATGCGTACCTCGTCGCCGGTCTTGAGGAATCCGGCATCGGTGACCTCCGCTGTGTACGTCGCGGAGTCGACCTTGATCACCGAGGCCAGCCCGACGGCCAGGGCGATCACGACGAGAACGGCGAATCCGACCAGTCCCCAACGGAACTCGGATCTGTTCAGGGCGTCGGCACGCCACGGTCGTCGTACGAGTGCGGTCAGCCGGCTCGGCATATCGTGATCCTTTCCGCCTGCAACAGCACCTGTACCTGAGGATCTGTCTGCGCCGCCCCGTTGCGGCAGCTGAACTTTCCCGCATCCGGAACCATCGACGACAGCGACTGCAGCAGCCCAGGTAGTCGGTTCAGCGTCTCGATCGAGCGCTTCGGGTCGGGGAACGCGCGAGTGATCAGCTTGTCCAGAGGTTGGTTGGGATCGCCGGTCAGACCGATCTGCTCCATCATGTCGTCGAGTGGATCGAGCACGGGCGGAATCTCGTTCGCAAACGAGATGAGACCGGGGAGCTTCTGCTGGAGGGCGACGAACAGCTCGGTGAGCTGGGTGAGCAGTGTGGTCAGGTTGCCCGACCGTCCACCGATGTGATCGGAGATCTCGCGTAGATTTCCGACGAGCGCCCCGATCACCCGTTGCCGGTCGCTCGTGTACTTGCTCAACTCGCCGATCGCGTCGAGTGCGGGTCCGATCCCGTTGCCGTCGCCCTGGACCACCGCGAGGAGACTGCCGGAGAACTTGTTGACCTCGGCAGGTGACATCTCGGCCAGCACCGGCTGAAGTCCGTTGAACAGTGTGGTGATGTCGAAGGAGGGGGTGGTCTGTGCGGTGCCCAGCGTGGCGCTCTCGGGAAGGGGCGGCCCGGGGCGTGCGGGGGGACGAATGTCGAGATACCGCTGGCCCGTGAGGTTCTGGTAGTGGATGGCCAGCGTCGTCCCGGCACCAAGGGGCCGGTCGCGCGCGACGTCGAAGGTCACCTTCGCCTGTGTGCCGCTCAATGACACATCGGTCACCTTGCCGATCGCGACACCGAACTCGCGCACGTCGTCACCGGCATAGAGTCCACTCACGTCGGTGAACAGCGCTCGGTACTCGCGGTCGGCGTTCTCGACCGGCCGCTCGATGGTCCGCAACACCGCGAAAAGCACCAGGACCATCACCACCGCGAACGCGCCGAGACGTAGCAGCAACCCCATGGTGGACTTCACCGGCCCGGGCCCTGTCCCTCGGGTGAGGCAGCCACATCGAGCTCGAGGGCCAGCCTCAGGACCGGTCCGGCGGGCGAGTTCCGGAAGCTGCCGGACACCCTGTCGAGCACCTCACGGAGATTTCTCTCGGTCACCGCGGGCGACCCGACGCTGCGGGCGAGCGCTCCGAGCACCGGCGGTGGGAGCATCGCGAGGTCCTGATAGTACGGCCGGATCTCGCGCAACATGCCTGCGACCCCGGGGATGACGCCGTTGGCGAGCATGCCCGTGGTGGCGTCGAACTTCTTCCGGTTCTCCGGTGACTTGAGATAGGGCTGGCGATAGACCACATCGAGCAGGTTGAGCACCCCGGTCAGCGTGGGAGGTAATCCCTTGAGGCCGTCACCGAAGCCTTGGATGATGGGGGACAACGGCATTCGCTGCGTCTGCCACACCGTCGCGGCGACCCCGACGAGCATCTGCATCATCGGGGTGAACTCCTTGGAGTTGCGGGCCACCTTGTCCACGAGCTCCGCGAGTTTCGGCGTGAGTACGCGATCGGTGATGCGACCGAGTCCATCGAGCAGGGTGGACATGGTGGCGTCCTCGACACGCGTGGCGGCCGACCCGGTGAGATCGATCGTCGTACCGTCACGTAGGGGGTTGCCGCCGTCCGACGATTTCAGCGAGATCTGGGTGATTCCGAAGAGATTGGCCGGGGCGTAAGCGATCGAGAGGCCGTCGGTCACGCCCGTGACGTCTTGACCGGCGAGACCGACTGTGACGTACTCGGCGTCGCCGCGCCTTTCGACCGATGACACGGATCCGACCTTGACCCCGTGTCGCCACACCTCGGTGCCCTTCTCCACGCCGGCGCCCACCGATTCGGTGACGAAGGTGACATCGATGATCCCGTCGTCGGCGCTGTCGTCATCGGGCATCACCCGCCAGGCGGTGAGTCCGAGGACGACGACGATGAGGAATGCGAACCCGATGATGCGTGCGCTGCGTTGTTCGGTGTTGACGCCGGTCAGAATGTGTTTGGCCATGGTGTCATCCGGTGAAGGTCAAGGGGGATTTGAATCCCCACAGGGCGATGGTGGCGATCATGTCCAGGGCAATGATGACGACGAGGCTGGCGCGGATGGCGCGGCCCGAGGCGGCCCCGACACCTTCTGGGCCGCCGGTCGCGAAAAACCCTTGGTAACAATGGATCAGGATGACGGCAACGGTGAAGACGAACACCTTGATGACCGCCGCCACGATGTCGGATCCGCTGACGAACTGGGTGAAGTAGTGGTTGTAGACGCCACTGGCCTCCTGGTGGAACGTGGTGACGATGATCCGAGCCGAGATGTAACCGATGATCAGCGCGATCAGGAACGTCGGGACCATGGCCACCACGCCGGCGATGACGCGCGTGCTGACGACGAATCCGACCGAGCGGACCCCGAGTGCCTCGATGGCATCGATCTCCTCCGAGATTCGCATCGAGCCGATCTCGGCGGTCATCCGGCAGCCTGCCTGCGCGGCGAAACCGACTCCGGCCGCGATGGGGGCCATCTCGCGGGTGTTGGCGAATGCGGAGATGACGCCACTGAGCGGACCCAGCGAGACCATGTTGAGTGCGGTGTATGCCTCGATGCCGATCGATGCGCCGACCGCTCCACCGAGCACCAGCATCAGCGTCGCGGTGCCGCCGCCCACGATGAGGGATCCGCGACCCCAGGTCATGTCGGTGATCATCGTCATCACATGAGTTCTGTAGTGGCGCAACGTGAACGGTATCGACGCGAGGGTCTGCCAGCAGAAGGCGATCGCGTATCCGATCGCATCCAGTCTGCTGATCGGGCGGAGTCGGCTGCCGATCGTCGCGAACGCCCGGAACGGCCCGGGAACATAGGAGGAGGCCATGTCAGCCGATCCTCATCGGGAAGAACATGTTGACCACCTGGGTGATCGCGGTGTTGGCGACCATCGTGGCGACCACCGACAGGACGACGGCGGCGTTGACACCGTCGGCCACCCCGCGCGGGCCGCCACGTGCCTCGAGGCCGCGCTGGCAGGCGATCACCACCACCAGGAATCCGAACACCCACGATTTGATCACCGACACCCAGACATCGACTCCCGATGTGAAGGCGCCGAACGACATCCAGTAGCTGCCCGGGGCGACATCGAGGAAGGACACGGCGACGATGTAGCCGGCGACGATGCCCACGGCAAGGATGAGGATGTTCAGCAGCGGAGCGACGATCATCGTCGCCACCACGCGAGGAACGACCAGTCGGCTGATCGGATCGACGCCCATCACCCGCATCGCGTCGACCTCTTCGCGGATCGTGCGGGCACCGAGGTCAGCCGCGATCGCCGCGGCACCGGCGCCGCCGAGCAGGAGTCCGGTCGCCACGGGCGCGCCCTGTTTGATGACGCCGGTGCCACCGGCCGCACCGATGAGCGAGTTGGCGCCGAGTTGGTAGACGAGGTTGCCGACCTGTGCGGAGACGATCACACCGAACGGGATCGCCATGAGTATCCCGGGAATTGCCGTCACCGTCACGATGAACCAGGCCTGGCGGAGGATCTCGCGCCACTGGAGTCTGCCGTGGGCGAGGTCGCCGACGCCGACGGTCACCGTCGCAACGCTCATCCGGGTCGCCCGCCCAAAGGTGTCGATGCTCGTCGCGATCCGCCCGGGTCGGCGGGTCGATTGCGGGAGAGGTGAGAGCGCGGACGGGTCGGTCTGTCTCGGCAGGGCCGCCGTCTGTGCGCCGCTTCGAAGCTCCGTCATCTCCCCCGTGGGTTGTGGTCCGAGGTGTGTCGTGGCCATCCCGCCCCTCCGCTTGATGTGATGCCGTCCTCGACCCGACTGACGTGTGATCGCCGTTGTCCCACGCCGTGGTCTCACGTCGGCGGTTCGCCCTGGCTGTGGAGTCGAACTGCCCTGTCAGCTGTGAACCGTATCACTAACAGAAGGTATTGCGGTATACCTTTCGGTAAATGGTCTCATCGGTCTGATCGATGGGTGCGGGAGAGGGCATCGGAGCTGTTTGGCAGGGGCCGCGCAGACGGCAGCGCCGTGGTCGGCGGAGGCGACCACGGCGCTGCGAAGGAAGGGCGGTGGGGTGTAGGAGGATCTGGTCTGGTCCAGATCCTGCGGTGGGTCAGTACTTCTCGGACTGCCCGCCGTCGATCGGGATGACGGTGGCGTTGATGAACGACGCCTCGTCGGAGAGCAGGAAGGCCACCAGGTGTCCGACCTCCTCGGGGCGGCCGAAACGCTTCATCGGGTTGACGCTGACGAACTGGCGTCCGGCCTCTTCCCAGTTCTCCGGGTCCATCTGCTTGAGCGAACCCTCGACCATCGGCGTCATGATCGCTCCGGGCGCGATGGCCTTGACCGTGACGCCGAACTCGCCGTACTCGATGCCCGAGTTTCGGGTGAGTCCCACGACGCCGTGCTTGGCTGCGGCATAACCGGATTGGTTGCCGACACCGCGGATGCCGCCGACCGACGCGGTGTTGACGACGGTGCCCGATCCCTGGGACTTCATCACTGCGAGAACGTGCTTGAGGCCGAGGAAGACTCCGCGCAGGTTGATGGAGACGACCTTGTCGAACTCGTCGGTGCCGAAGTCCTCGGTCAGGTTCTGCTTGCCCTCGATGCCGGCGTTGTTGAAGAAGCCGTCGATGTGTCCGAATGTCTTGAGTGTCTCGGCGACGTACCGTTCGACATCGGACTCGTTGCTGACGTCGGCGGTGACCTGGAGGACCTCGGCGTCCGGCGCGACCTCGGCGATCTCGGCAGCGGTCTCGGCGAGCCCGCGTTCGCTGATGTCCACGAGGGCGAGCGAGGCACCCTCGGCGGCGACCTGGGTGGCGGCGGCACGTCCGAGACCGGATCCCGCTCCCGTGATGAGAACTACCTTGTCGGCGAAACGTGTGGTCATGGTGGGGCACCTTCCTGTGATGATTCACCGCGGCCCGTCGGCGCGGCGGGTCACATGACTAGAATAACGAGACATCGGGTCTCGTTATTCCTTGGGGAGGTGGGCATGGTCGTGCGCGCATCGACGGGTGGGGGCCGGGGTCGGCCACGGGATCCGGGGCTGGACTCCCGCATCCTCACTGCGACGCGAGATCTGGTCGACGAGTTGGGCTATCACCACGTGAGCATGGAGTCGATCGCCGAACGCGCAGGCGTCGGGAAGGCGACGGTGTATCGGCGCTGGCCGACGAAGGCGGCGGTGATCACCGATGCGTATCGGGCGGAACTGACAGCCCCGGAGGCGCCGGATACCGGGTCGGTGACCGAGGATGCCTTCGTGCACTTGCGTGCGCTGGTCGAGACGCTGACGCTGCTTGGTGATCCGTCGGTGGTCGCCGCGGCCCTGGCCGAGCGCGGCGAGGAAGGCGAGCGGGAACTGAGAGACATCCTTCGGGCGCGGGCGGCACCCGGCATCGCACTACTGCGTCGTGGGATGGAACGCGGCGAGCTGTCGACGACGGTCCCCGTGGAGACCGTCGTCGACAGCTGGACCGGATACCTGCTCTATCGCATCGTCTTCGAACGGATCATCCCGAGCGAGGACGAACTGCGCGGTCTGGTGGCGCTGCTGCCCCGCAGTTGAGCTGCGCCACAACGGTGCCGACGTGTGTCAGCGGTTGGTGGTGAGCACCACGTTGCCCAGTGCGGGCGCGTTGTCGCGGTCGGCGACGGTGGCCGTGATCAGCAACTGTTCACCCTCGTCCCAGACATTGACGTCGAGGGTCTCGCCCGGGAACACCACGCCCGCGAACGACGCCGAGTACGAGCGAACGGCGGTGACGTCGCCGCCGAGGACGGCATCGGTGACCACCCGGCAGACCGACCCGTGCGTACACCGGCCGTGCAGGATCGGTCGCGGAAATCCCGCGTCGTCTGCGAACTTCGGATCCGAGTGCAGCGGATTGCGATCGCCGCACAGGCGGTACAGGAGGGCCTGCTGAGGCAGGGTCGGCACGGTCAGTCGATGATCGGGTTCGCGGTCGGGGTAGGCGACCTTTGCCGACTCGCCGCGTTCACCGCCGAAACCGCCCTCGCCCTTGGCGAAGATCGACCACTCGGTGGTCCACAGTTCGGTGCCCGCGTCGTCGGAGACGACCGCTTCGAGGATGATCACCGCCGCCGAACCCTTGTCCTGGACCTCGATGATCCGTGTGCGGCTCGTCGCCTTACCGCTCGCGGGGATCGGGCCGTGCGGGGTGACCTTCTCGCTACCGTGCACGACCTTGGCCAGGTCGATGTCGATGCCCGGATAGACGACCTTGGGGGCCTCGGTCATGTGGAATGACGGTGCGACGGCCCCGAAGGTGGGGAGCACCTTGGGTGCGACGTCGTCGACGTAGGCCAGTCCGGTCACGTCCATCGGGTCGGCGGCGGCGCCGACCGCGAGGTGATAGAGCGCGACGTCCGAGGCCGACCACTCGAACGTGGACTCGGGCAGTTCGGCGCCGACCGCAACAGACGGGTCGATGGGCATGGATCAGGCTCCTGACGTGCTCGAGGCGGAGGCCGACGCCGACGACTTGCTCGCGGCGTCGAGGGCGGCGAGGTAGCCGAAGACGATGGCCGGGCCGATGGTGGCGCCGGGGCCGGCGTAGGTGTGGCCCATGACCGGTGCACTCGTGTTACCCGCGGCGTAGAGGCCGTCGATGACCGAGCCGTCCGCGCGCAGTGCGCGCCCGGCCGCATCGGTGTCGATGCCACCCTTGGTGCCCAGGTCGCCGGGGACCATCTTGACGGCGTAGAACGGCGCCTTGGCGACGGCGCCGAGGCTCGGGTTCGGCTTGTTGGTGATGTCGCCGTAGTAGTGGTCGTAACCGCTCTCACCACGATGGAAGTCCTCGTCGACGCCCGACGCGGCGAACCCGTTGAACCGTTCGGTGGTGTGCGTGAGGGCGTCGGCGGGCAGACCGGTCTTCTCGGCCAGCTCGCGGATGCTGCCTGCCTTCACGACCACACCCGACTCCAGCCACTTCTTCGGAAGTGGTTGGCGTGCATTGATTCCGGCGAAGAGATACCGGTTGCGGCAGGTCTGGTCGAAGATCAGCCAACTCGGCACGTTGTCGCCGGGGCCGTCGCCCTGGCCGAAGTCGCCGCCGTACATCTGGTGGACGGCTTCGACGTAGGGCAGGGACTCGTTCATGAAGCGCTCACCGCGCGTGTTGACGATGAAGGTGCCCGGCACCGACCGCTCCGAGAGGGCGAACCACGGTCCCCGCGGTAGCGGGATCGTCGGCCCCCACCACGCGTCGTCCATCAGGGAGACCGAGGCGCCGATCTTGAGTCCGGCGTTGATGCCGTCGCCGGTGTTCCACGCACCACCGGTGGTCCAGTCCGAGCCGATCGGGTCACGCTGGTACTTGCGGCGCATCTCCGCGTTCTGCTCGAATCCGCCGCAGGCGAGGATGACGCCCTGGCGGGCGTGGATCTCGAAGGTCTTGCCGTCGGACTCGGCGATCACGCCGGTCACGCGACCGTCTTCGGTGAGGAGGTCGGACAAACCGGTGTTCAACTTCAGCGGGACGCCTGCCTGTCGCACGCCGAGGAGCAGTTCGGCGGCGAGTGCGGCACCCATCGCGATCAGCTTCTTGCCGCGCGAACGGGCCCAGAAGAAGCGGGCGCCGACCTTGGCCATGCGCAGGGGGCCGCGCCAATGCCGCATGCCGGTGTTCAGCCAGCGGTAATCGGACTGCAGGACCACCATGTTCAGCGGGGCCTTGGTGTACTGCGGATGCAGCGTCTTGAGATCGTCGCCGAGTTTGCGGGCGTCGAACGGCCGTGGCTCGACGGAGCGCCCGCCGAGCCGCCCGCCGGGCGCCTCCGGGTAGTAGTCGGAATAGTTCTTGACCCATTCGAGGTCCAGCGGCGCGTGCTTCATCAGGAAATCCAGCGCCTCGGGTCCACGGTCGATGTAGGTGTCGATCCGCTCCGGGGAGGCGTGCTCGCCGATGATGGCGTGCACGTACTCGCGGGCCTTGTCGACGGTGTCGTCGACTCCGTCGCGCTTGAGGATCGAGTTGTTCGGGATCCACACGCCGCCGCCGGACCGCGACGTCGAGCCACCCCAGTACGGCGACTTCTCGATGATGACGGTCTTGAGTCCGCTGGCCGCGGCCGTGATCGCCGCGCTGAGTCCGGCCGCGCCGGCGCCGACGACGACAACGTCGTAGGTCTCGCCCTCGGTCACCTGGGCGGATTCGCCCTGGTCAGCGGAGGTCTCTGGAGTCTGCTGTCCTGTTGGTTCGGTCGCGCCGGCCATCGAAGTCCCTTCATGCCACACGGGTGGAACGTGTTCTCACTCTGAATTAGAACACGTTACAGAAATGGCGCGCCAGAGGGTGCGTCGAACCAGGTCGGGAGGATCGGTCCCGGAATGTCACGGTGGGCACGTCAGAACCGAATTCTCACGAAATCGCCGAGCGGCCGGGCCTGGCATGCGAGAACGTATCCGGCGGCCACGTCGTCCTCGTCGAGGACGCCGGTGTCGATCATCGTGACGTCCCCGTCGACCACCGTGCACGCGCACGTCCCGCACTGTCCCTCGCGGCACGAGTAGGGCACGTCCACACCCTGTGCGGTCATCGCGTCGACCAGGCTCAGCCGTCGTGGCCAGTGAATCGTGTGTCGTTCGCCTGCCGTCTCCACCTCGACGGTCACCGTGTCCTCGTCCGGATCGTCGGCGGCGGGGGCCGGGGCGAACGGATCGCCGGTCAGGGAGGCATAGACCTCGGTGTGGATCCGGTGCGGCGCGACGCCGGCGAGATCGAGTGCGGCACGCACGGTCGAGGAGAAGCCGGCAGGCCCGCAGATGTAGGAATGTCGCGTCGGGTGGGCTGCGGCAAATGTCGCGAGCCCCTCCGCACTGGGCAGATGCTGCATCGATTCGAGCCAATGCGCCACCACCAGGCGGTCGGGATACCGGAGCATCAGATCGCGCAGGTGGTCGCCGAAGATCACCGAGTCGGCATCGCGATTCGCGTAGACGAGGGTCACCCGTCCACGACCTCCCGCCAGCGTTGCGCGGAGAATCGAGATGAGTGGCGTGATTCCGCTCCCGGCGCCCCACAGGAG
The DNA here is from genome assembly GCF_048537895.1 of Gordonia sp. CPCC 206044. Taxonomy (NCBI): domain Bacteria; kingdom Bacillati; phylum Actinomycetota; class Actinomycetes; order Mycobacteriales; family Gordoniaceae; genus Gordonia; species Gordonia sp. CPCC 206044. The sequence goes on along the minus strand of NZ_JBCLVL010000025.1, from coordinate 10,774 downwards.
TAGATCGTCGTCGGTCGACGTCGGCGTGAACGTTCCGGCAGGGGGCAGTGCTTCGAGCGTCATGCCTTCGACCGCGTTGTCGCAGAGCCAGTTCGATGCGCGTCCCCCGCGCACGCGCTTGACGGTCACGGTGAGCGGATCGCCGGTCATCGGAGTGCCTGAGAGCGAGTAGCACCGTGCCAGTGGTTCGCCGTGTTCGTCCGGGACGCGCAGTGTCACGAACTGGCCTGGGCGGGCGTCGAAGTCATCGGCACGGTCCGCCGGCACGTCGAATTCGATGGACTTTGCATCCGAGGTCTCCGCGATCACGCGGCGCACCGTGATGAACGCCGAGCGGGTCTGCGCCGCTGAGAATTCGATCGTCGTCACGTTGTCTCCTTACGCTGTCGGCGCTTCATCGTCGGCGCGCTCGGGTGCTGTCCGACAGTGGAGGTTCTGCTGGACGGGAGGCTCCGCAGGACTGCCCGCTCAGCGGGAATCGGTTCGGCGCCGTTGGCGTGCAGGCCGTTACGTTCGCGCCGTGCACACACGTGAATGGGAGAAGCCGATGAATCGCATGCTCGATCGTGTCGTCCTCGTGACCGGTGCGGCGCAGGGGATGGGGCGAAGCCACTGCGTGCGCCTGGCAGAAGAGGGCGCGACGATCGTGGCTGTCGACCTCGAATCCGCTGCCGAGGGGCTCGCGCGGACCGTCGAGGAGGTCGAGTGGGTCGGTGGCACTTGTGTCACCGGGTCTGCCGATGTTCGGGACTTCGATCAGATGTCGGCGGCCGTGGCCGACGGTGTGACGCGTTTCGGCCGACTCGACGCGGTGGTGGCGAACGCGGGAATCTATCCGGCCGCGGGCAATTCGTGGGAGCTCGACGACAGTGAATGGCACCGGGCCCTCGACATCAATCTGACCGGGGTGTGGCACACGGTCAAGGCGGCGGTGCCGGAGATGACCGCTGGGGGAACTGTGGTGATCGTCGGGTCGACGAATGCGGTCAAGGGCTCCGCCGGCACCGCCCACTACTGCGCAGGCAAACACGGTGTCGTCGGGCTCGCGCAGACGCTCGCCAACGAGCTGGGCCCGCAGGGGATTCGGGTCAACATGGTGCACCCGGGGTCGGTGGGAACGCCGATGATCCTCAACGATTCCGTCTACGCCAAGTTGCGTCCCGATCTCGACTCACCGGATGAGGACGACGCAGCAGAAGTCCTGGCGTCCCGCACGCTGCTCGACGTCGCATGGGTCGGCCCACGCGACGTCAGCAACGCCGTGTTGTTCCTGCTCTCCGACGACGCGCGGTACGTCACGGGCACCAGCATCGTCGTCGATGCCGGACTTCTGGCGAAGGTGGCGTGATGGGACGCGTCGAGGGCAAGGTCGCACTCGTCACCGGTGCTGCACGCGGCGTGGGGCGGGCTCAGGTGCTCCGTCTGGCCGAGGAAGGTGCCGACGTCATCGCGGTGGACATCTGCGCGCAGGTGGACACCACCGTGACCCCGCCGGCGGATCTCCAGGATCTCGACGAGACCACGGTGCTTGCGGAAAAGTTCGGAGCACGGGTGATCGCGGCACAGGTCGACGTCCGTGACGGCGCACGACTACGCGAGGTGGTCTCCGGCGGGGTCGAGGCGCTCGGGCGGCTCGACATCGTGTGCGCAACCGCGGGCATCACGTCGAAGGGGGCGGCCGTCGACCTCACGGAGGAGGAATGGCGCACCATGTTGGACGTCAATCTGACCGGCGTCTGGCAGACGTGCAAGGCGTCGGTGCCGCATCTGATCGAGCAGCGCGGCGGATCGATGGTACTCACGAGTTCCATTGCGGGACTGCGTGGTCTGCTCGGGGTGGCGCACTACACCGCGGCCAAGCACGGTGTGGTCGGTCTGATGCGCTCGCTGGCGAAAGAGCTGGCGCCCCACGGTAGTCGGGTCAACACGGTGCACCCGACGAACGTGGACACACCGATGATCCAGAACCCCGCGGTGCGGGCGGCATTTCGTCCTGATCTGGCCGACCCGACGCGTGAGGAGTTCGCCGAGGCCGCGCGCACCATGAACATGCTGCCGATCCCGTGGGTCGAGCCGGTGGACGTCGCCAACGCCACGCTCTTCTTGGCTTCCGACGAGGCACGCTACATCACATCGGTGACGCTGCCGGTCGACGCCGGGGCCACCGCGCTCTGACGAAGTCGTGTCGCGAAGGCGCGCCTCCTGCGGTTGGGGAGGCGCGCCTTTTTCGTTGTGTCACTGGCCATCTGACCAGGTGTGAATTCCTCCCGCGGAGCGGACCATGGCCTGGTGCGGGGACACCCCCGGCTATGTGATGTGACTGGCACCACATCCGGTGGTGTTCGCTGGTCACGGTCGGCGCGATGCCCGGCCGTTCATGGAAGGTACGCGATGCCTGTTCATCCCATCCCCGCCGAGGAGTCGAGTGTGACGCCTTCGTCGGATGACACGGGTACCTGGACACCCCGCCTGGTACTCGGACTGATCTCGATCGTCTTGTTGCTGGAGATCCTCGCGATCAGCTACCTGATGATCTCGACGGCACTGCCGTTCATCGTCACGCATTACCGCACGACGCAAGGGGCCTGGCTGCTGACCGCGTTCCTGCTCACCGGTGCGGTGACCGCGCCTCTGATCGGGCGGCTCTCCGATCTCTACGGCAAGCGCCTATTGCTGCTCAGCTGTGTCGTGCTGGCGACGTTGGGATGCCTGCTCTCGGCGATCGCACCGAACTACGGTGTGATGATCGCCGGGCGCGCGATGGCCGGTTTCCTGGTGCCCTGCCTGTTCCTGGGCTACTCGCTGATCCGGGACATCTTCCCGCCCAAGGCGGTTGCGCTCGCCGTGAGCATCGCGACCACCGGCATGGGCCTGGTCGCGGTCCCCGCTCCGTTCCTCACCGGATGGCTGATCGACGACTTCGGGTTCCGCGCGATCTTCTGGTTCCTCGGTGCCTGCGTCGCGATCATCGGGGTGTGCATCCTGGTCACGGTCGACGAATCGCCGTTGCGGGTGAAGACATCGGTGGACGTGGTCGGTGCGGTCCTGCTCGCTGCGGGCCTTGCCGGGGTGCTCGTCGCCATCAGCTTCGGCCCGACTTGGGGGTGGACCGCCACCTCGACACTGACCTATCTCATCGGTGGTGCGGTGCTGCTCGCGACCTGGATCGTCTCCGCCCGCTGGATTCGTGAACCGCTCGTGGACCTCGCGGTGCTACGCCGCCGCTCCGTCTACCTCACCACCGTGAGTGCCGGTGTGGCCTACGGCATCTCGGGACTGTTCGCGGTTCTGGTGCCGATGATGGTCATGGTTCCCGGCATGATGGGGCTCGGATACGGCTGGGGTCTCAGCGCCGAACAGTACGCGGTGTTCCAACTGCCCATGGTGGTGGCCATCGTCGTCGGCGGCGTTCTGGTCGGCGTACTCGCCGGACGTGGTGTTGCGCCTCGACTCCTGATGCTCGTCGGATTGACGAGCATGGCCATCGGACTCGTGGTCGCGGCGCTCGCGCATTCGGAGAAATCGACCATCATCCTGGCCGCGGTGGTCCTCGGATTCGGACAGGGCATCGCGTACGCGTCGGTGCCCAACCTCGTCATCGCGGCGGTCTCGCCACAGTTGCAGGCGACCACCGCCGGCATCGTGGCGGTCAGCCAGAGCGCGTTTCCGGCGATCCTGTCCGTGGTGGCGTTCACGGTGCTCAACAACTCGCACATCGTGACCGTCGCCGAGGGCACGGCCTTCTACGACACGGACGGATTCACGGTGGCCTTCGTGATCGGCGCGGCGGTCTGTGTGGCCGGCGTGCTGGCGACGTTGGCGATGCCACGTCGCGCGGGTGAACCGATCGCGGGGCCCGTCGAGGCCCTCGGCGCAGCCTGATCGTCGCCTACACAACGGTGGCCGGACGCTCCGCGCGTCCGGCCACCGTTGTCGTGTGTTCGAAATGTCGAGGCGCGGTTACCCGGTGACTGCGGGCATCTCGCGCCGCAGAAAGGCGAGCACTACGTTCTCGAAGGCGTTCTGCTGCTCGATCATCGCCCAGTGGCCGCACCGGGGGAACACGTGAAGCTCGGCATTCGGGATGGTCCGCATCGGGATCAGGGCCATGTCCGGCGGGCTCACCCGGTCGTCACGGCCCCAGGTGAGGAGCGTGGGCGCGCTGACCCGATGCAGCATCGACCACGGCGGGGCGGTGTCGGAGTTGTCCATGGCGGCGATCATCGCGGCGAAGGCTTCTGAGCCGTACATCCGCCGGGCACTCGCGAGCGTGCCCGGTTCGGTGGCCTGCTCCCACCGCTGTTCGATCAACTCGTCGGTGATGAGCGCCGGATCGAAGACCATGGAATGCAGCCACCGAACCAACCGCTCGCGCGTCGGGTTGTCGGTGAACTCCTGCAGCAGGCGGATGCCCTCGCTCGGCCCGGGGCTGAACAGATTCTTGCCGATCCCACCGATCGTCACGAGTCGGTCGACGATCTCGGGGTGGCGGGCCGCATAACTCAGTGCGACGCCACCGCCCATGGAGTTCCCGATGATCGCGACACGGTCGAGTTCCAACGCCTCTACGAAGATCTCGACGGCTTCGAGAGCCGTCGTCATCGGGTGCGCGCCGAAGTCGTCACTGACTCCGAAGCCCGGGAATTCGAGCACCAGGCAACGAAAGTGGTCGGTGAAGGCATCCAGATTGCCGCCGAAGTTGCGAAGGCCGGTGACCCCGGGGCCGGAGCCGTGCAGCATCACCAGCTCCGGGCCACGCCCGGCCTCGTGGTAGCGGAGGACACCCTTGGGGGTGTCCAACGAATGGGTGATCACCTCGTTCGATGTCGATGTCGATGTCGTCATGGGGTTCTCCTTGTCACGATGTGCGTGCGGCGCGCAGGTCGCCGCGCACGGGTTCGGTTCGCTGGGTGTCGGTGGCGATCGAACCTGCGCGGGTCGCCTCCTCGATCGATCGACGCAGCGCGGGACAGGTCGGTATCGCACTGACGTGCTCACCTGCGGCAACCCGTCGGGCGAACTCGGGACAGACATGTGCGGCGTCGTCGAGCCATTGCACGCTGGTGTGACTGGGGCTGTACTTCTCCACGAGGACCGTGGTTCGGCATGTGTCACAGGTCAGTTCCTGCATCGGCGAATCACCTCCGCGCGGCCGCGTGGCGGGCGGCGACGTAGCCGAACACCATCGCCGGTCCGATGGTCGCCCCTGCCCCGGCATAGTCGGTGCCCATCACCGCGGCCGAGGTGTTGCCGGTCGCGTACAGTCCGTCGATCACCGAGCTGTCCTCGCGCAGTACCTGTCCGGACGCGTTGTACACCAGCCCTCCCTTGGTACCCAGGTCGCCTGCGCGAACGCGCAAGGCGTAGAACGGTGCTCGGTCGAGGACGTCGAGGGTCGGATGCGGCAGGCTGGGATCGCCGTAGTAGTTGTCGTACGCGCTCGCCCCGCGGCCGTGCGCCGGATCGTGACCTGCGCGTGCGAAACCGTTGTAGCGGTCGAGGGTCTCGGTCAACGCCTCGGGATCGACACCGACCGCCGTGGCGAGTGCGGCAGGCGAATCGGCGACGTGGACCAGACCGGTGGTGATCCAGTCCTTCGGGAACGGCTGACCCGGCATGATCCCGCCGACGGGGTAGCGGGCCTTGGCCGTCTTGTCGAAGACGAACCACGTGGGTTCGTGCCCGCCGGCGATCTGCGCGTGGACGAAGGTGACGTAGGGCGCTGCCTCGTTGGTGAACCGGCGTCCGTGCTGATCGACGATGATCGAGCGCGGAATGGACCGCTCGGACACCAGAACCTGATTGATGCCGTCCGGCCGCTGGAAGGAGGGCATCCACCAGGCGTCGTCCATGAGATCGGTTGCCGCCCCGGCCTTCACACCCGCGACGATGCCGTCACCGGTATTGTCGGCCGACGCGGCGCTGTAGTCGTCGCGCCCACCTGTGGGCAGGTTGCGCTTGCGCATCTCGTGGTTGTGCTCGAAGCCTCCCGTGGCCAACAGCACGCCGGCTCGGGCGTGGATGCGGACCGGCTCTCCGCGGTGTTCGGCGAGGACCCCGATGACGGTGCCGCTCTCGTCGGTGATCAACGACTGCATCGGGGTGTCGAGCAGGAGTGGGACACCGGCGTCGTTGACCGCCAGGCGGAGTCGGGCGACCAACGCCCGTCCCAGGGTGTCCATGTGGCGGCGCAACACGAGGGCCTTGATCGCACGCAAACCGGTGGCCAGCGCCGTGCGCCGTCCCTTCCACGTACGCATCACCATGTTCAGCGACACGAAGTCCTTCGAGGTGATGAACAGTCCGGGTGGCGTGGCCAGCGCAGCCGGCCGCAGCAGCTCCTCGTCGGCACCCAGGCGCTTCAGATCGACCGGGAGCGGCTCGATGGAGCGGCCTTCGGCCCGCCCGCCGGGGTTCTCCGGGTGATAGTCGGAGTAGCCCGGGCACCATTGGAATCGCATGTGCGGACCGACGTTCTCGAGGAACTCGACCATTTCAGGTCCGGCGTCGATGAAGGCGTCGATGTTCTCTGGCGGTACGTGATCGCCGACCAGCGAGTCGAGATAGGCACGCACGCTCTGCCTAGAGTCGACGATGCCCTCCCGCCGCAGCACCGGGTTGTTGGGAATCCACACCCCGCCGCCGGACAGCGCCGTGCTCCCACCGAAGACGGACGCCTTCTCGATGATGACGGTGGACAACCCGGCATGTGCCGCGGTGAGTGCTCCGGTGAGACCACCGGCGCCACTGCCCACCACCAGGAAATCGACCTCGCGGTCCCAATCGTCGATGTTCATGGCTGCCCCCGTCATCGCGGTTCGACGGTGAGATCGTCGGGTGACCAGACGGCGCGCATGCTGGTGATCTTCCCGTCGTCGTCGAACGTCATGACGTCGATGGGCTCCACGGTGATCGTCTGGTCGGGCGTGCGCGTGGTCACCCGGAAGTGAAAGGCCGCGGTGTCGCCTGCGACCCGTAGGCGCAGGAGTTCGGTGTCGCAGTCGGCGCCCTGCAGCGCGCCGTAGAACTGCTCGATGGCGGCAAGGCCCTGCCGGGCTTCGGACCCGACGGGGTCCTCGACGGTGGCGCCTCTGGCGTAGAGGGCCGTGATGTCGGCGGTCCGGCCGCCGGCGACGGCGCTCAGGTAGTCGGTGACCCGGGAACGGATCACATCCGGTGAGATCATTTGCTCTCCTCGATGTCGATGGTGTCGTCGGTGTGACCGTTCGCCGTGGTGGTCGCGACCATGTCCAACGCGGCGAGATGGCTGAAGAGCACGGATGCGCCGATCGGGTTGCCGCCACCTGGGTACACCGTGCCGCTGACCGCGGCCATCGTGTTACCCGCTGCGTAGAGCCCTGGAATGCGGTCGCCGGCCGCGTCGAGGACCGCACCCGCGGTGTCGGTGGTCAGCCCGCCCTTGGTGCCGAGATCGGACACCCCGAAAGCTGCTGCGTGGTAAGGCGGTTGGTCGATGGCGGCCAGTGGTGTCGCGCCGTCGGAGAACGCCCGGTCGTAGGCCTCGTCGCCACGCCCGAAGTCGGTGTCGACGCCGTCGGCGACCATCTTGTTGAAGCGGGTGACGGTGTCGACGAGTCCGACGGGGTCCACGCCGATCGCGGCGGCGAGCTCCTCCAGCGTGTCGGCGGTGTGCCACAGACCGGCGTTCTCGTAGTCGGCGGTGGGCGCCATCGACACATTGGTCGCCTGCACCGGCGGTACGGCGCCATCGGCGTCGTCGTAGATCATCCAGTAGGGCAGGGAGACGGTCCCGCTCTCCGTCGACTCGATGACGGCACGACCGAGACGGTCGTAGGGGGCGGACTCGTTGACGAACCGCTTGCCCTCCTGATTCACGAAGATCCCCCCGGTGAACCACAGTGCGAATGCCGCGCGGCCGTCGGGATGGACCATCCCCGGAGACCACCATGCCTGGTCGAGGAGGTCGGTTCCTGCACCGATCGCCATGGCGGCGCGATGGGCGTGACCGAGATTTCCCCACGGCCCCATCGTGTCGCGGGCCGATCCCGGTACGCCGTGGCGGTCGCGCATCGCCTGGTTCTGCTCGAAGCCGCCGGTGGCGAGGAGAACCCCGCGGTGCGCCCGGATCGTCTGGCGCACACCGTCGCGCTCGATGACGGCTCCGACGACTCGTCCGTCGTCGGTGATCAGGTCGACGAGCGGTGAGTTGAGGTGCAGCGAGACATTGTCGAAAGCACTGAGAGCCTTGAGGAACCGGCCGATGAGTGCCTGGCCACCGATGAGCAGGTCGGGTGGCGCGGCGCCGAGGCGGTCGGTGTCCAGCGGGCCGCGCAGCCGATCGCGGAGTTCGCCGAGTTCGTCGGCGGGCAGTGGTGTGGGCGTGGTGTGCCGTTGCCCGTCGAGGCGGGCACCGGGCGCGGCACGGAAGTAGTCCGGCCACGGATACATGTCGAAGGAGAACGCCGGGTCGGTCTCCAGATACTCGATGACGCCCGCGCCACCGCGGACGTAGGTGTCCTGGAGTTCGCGCGGGGTCCGGTCACCGACGACAGCGTGGAAGTACTCGAGCGCGGCGTCGATGGTGTCGTCGGTCCCGGCGCGCTGCAACACCGGATTGCATGGGAACCACATCCCACCGCCACCCGAATACGCCGTGGTACCGCCGAACTTGTCGGTGGCCTCCACGACGGCCACCCGTAGTCCCTCGCGCGCGGCCGTGTAGGCGCCGCACAAGGCACCTCCCGATCCCGCCACGAGTACATCGACCTCATCGTCCCATTGCATGTCGCTCCCTTTCGACGAAACTGTCGCCGACGCTAGGGGAGCCTGCGTCGTACGGCGGTCGGGTCTCCCGATGATCGGGAGGCCCGCGCGGCTCTGTCCGGCGGTGGGCCGATCAGCGGGAGAAACGGGTTCTGGTCGTCGTATCGCGCGGCCTACCGTCGGCGCCCAGTGATCTGCGATGCAGTAGTCCGACGACCGGAAGGCCCCCGACCGTGAACACACCGAAACCCCGAGCAGACCGATCGCCGCGCATCGTCGACGTGGTGGTCGTCGGCGCGGGTATAGCGGGCTTGTACGCGCTGCACCGGTTCCACACCGACGGGTGGACGGTGCAGGGATACGAGGCCGGTGGCGGCGTCGGCGGTGTCTGGTACTGGAATCGCTACCCGGGAGCCCGATGCGACGTGGAGAGCATCGACTATTCGTACTCGTTCGACGAACAGCTCCAACAGGATTGGGACTGGACCGAGAAGTACGCCACGCAGCCGGAGATCCTGCGCTACCTCGAGCACGTCGCGGACCGGTTCGATCTGTTGCAGCACATCCGGTTCAACACGCGGGTCGTCGATCTGAGCCTGGATGAGGTGTCCCTGCGTTGGCGGGTGCGCACCGATGACGGCGACGAGGTCGAGGCCCGATACTGCATCACGGCGCTCGGGCCGCTGTCGAGCGCGAATGTTCCGGAGATCCCGGGTCTGGACTCGTTCACGGGCAGCATCCATCACACGTCCGCGTGGCCTGCCGAGGGCGTGGATCTCACCGGTCTCCGCGTCGGTGTGATCGGTACCGGTTCGTCGGGGATCCAGGCGATTCCCCGGATCGCCGAACAGGCCGAACATCTCGAGGTGTTCCAACGCAGCGCCAACTACAGCATCCCGGCGGGCAACCACCCGATCGACGACGAGACGCGCGCGGCGTACAAGGCCGGGTACGCGCAGCGGCGACGCTTGTCGATGGACAGTGGTGGCGGCTCGCCGCACCGGGCGCATCCGTCGTCGGCGCTCGAGGTGACCGAGGAGGAACGCTGCCGGGCATACGAGGAGCGGTGGCGTCTCGGTGGTGTCCTGTTCAGCAAGACATTTCCGGACCAGCTGACCGACGCCGCTGCGAACGACACGGCAAGGGCTTTCTGGGAGAACAAGATCCGTGCGGTGGTCGACGATCCGGAGGTCGCCGGCAAACTGATCCCCCGGGACCATCCGATCGGGGCCAAGCGGATCTGCACCGACGACAACTACTTTCAGACCTTCAATCGCGACAACGTCCACCTCGTGGATCTGCGTGAGACGCCCATCGCACGTATCACCCGGACCGGTATCGACATCGGGGTGCGGTCGATCGACCTGGATGCGATCGTGCTGGCCACCGGCTTCGATGCCATGACGGGCTCCCTCGACCGCATCAACATCGTCGGCCGGGGTGGCCAGACCCTCAAGCAGGCGTGGGACGCCGGTCCGCGGACCTACCTGGGGCTCGGCGTGAACGGGTTCCCGAATCTGTTCAACCTGACCGGCCCGGGCAGCCCGTCGGTGCTCGCGAACATGGTTCTGCACTCCGAACTCCACGTCGATTGGATCGCCGACGCGATGGCGAGTGCCCGGCGGGCGGGTCGCCAGGGGATCGAGGCGACCGGCGCCGCCGTCGACGGGTGGGTCGACGAATGCTCCCGACGTGCTGCGGAGACGTTGATGCCGCAGGCGAACTCGTGGTACCTCGGCGCCAACATCCCGGGCAAACCACGGATCTTCATGCCGTTCGTCGGCGGGTTCGGCGTGTACCGCGACATCCTCGGCGACGTCGCCGCCGATGGCTACCGCGGCTTCGAGTTCCTCGGGACTCGCGCCGACGACGATCACCCCGCCCGCTGAGAGCCGCGGCACCGGCGGACCCGCCGGTGCCGCCCGCCGTCAGAACGCGGAACGTCCAGTCAAAAATGTGTGTGGCTCGTCGGTTGCCAGGATGGTGGTGAGACACCTCGTGGCGGTGGGCGTGGGGATGGAGTAGACGT
>NZ_JBCLVL010000024.1:0-45471 GCF_048537895.1 Gordonia sp. CPCC 206044 | reverse complement strand
TGGTCGCACGAAGCCGCAGCGTGCCTCGGATGCGATGTTCGCGTTGTTGTCGGGCACCCGGTTCGAGTGCTTGTGTGGCCATGATGCGTGCACCGCGCACATCCCGGAGCCGGGCACCATCCCGCCGGTCGACACCACGGCGGTCATTCACGTTGTGTGTGATGAATCGACTCTGGCGGGTGCGGCGGATCATCCTGCGTACATGGATGGGCACGGTGTCATCTCCGCTGAACACGTGCGCGACATCGCGGGCCGACCGGACAGCGTGACGAAACCGCTCATCCCGTCGGGCATTCCAGCAAGCGCCGACGATACCTACACGCTCCCGGCGCATCTGCCGTCGAACCCGTACCGGCCGTCGACCGCTCTGGATACCTTTCTGCGTATTCGTGACGGTGTGTGCGTCGAACCGGGGTGTGAGACCTCGGCCTGGCGATCGGATGCCGATCACGTCACCGAGTTCGACCACGAGAATCCGGCGCGGGGCGGCCAGACGACTGCGGAGGGCATGAACATCAAGTGTCGGTTCGATCATGGTCGAAAGACGTTCGGTGACTGGCTCGATGACCAATACCGCGACCTGGATGGCCGCCTACAGGCCGAGTTCACCACCCCGGAGGGACTGACGATCCCCGGTGAGGCCGAAACCAACGAGGACCTGTTCCCGGGTCTACGGCGTATCCGTTTTCAAGCACCGACGCATGCGCCACCGCATCGGCCACGCATCCTCGACACCGACCAGCCCACCCGGGCTCACACCCGGGTGGCGAACAAACATGCCCGACGACGGGCCGAGAGGAGCCGCAATCGCCGACGGCACACCGCCGACGGACCACCACAGTTCTGAACCCGACGCAGTACGCCGGGGAGTGGCGCCCCCAGGACGAGCGGCGTCTGAGCGATCAGTGCGAGCCCTGATGCGCGGGCTGGAACGTGCCGTGGCTCGCGGACTCCTCGGCGCGAATGACGTGCATGACCGCGTTGATCAACGCCAGGTGCGTGAACGCCTGTGGAAAGTTGCCCAGGTGTTGACCGGTCGCGGCATCGATCTCTTCGGCGTAGAGCTTGAGCGGACTCGAGAACGAGAGCAGCCGTTCGCACAGCGTCTTGGCCCGAGGCAGTTCGCCGATCTCGACCAACGCGGACACGAGCCAGAACGAACAGATGGTGAAGGTCCCCTCCGTGCCGCTCAGGCCGTCGTCGGTCTCCTCGACTCGATAACGCAGGACCAATCCGTTCTCGGTCAGCTCGTCCGCGATCGCGAGGACGGTGCGACGGACGCGCGGATCGTCCGGAGGGAGGAATCGGAGCAGCGGGACGAGCAGGAGCGACGCGTCGAGCGCGTCGGAGCCGTAACGCTGTGTGAACACGCCGCGTTCGTTGACACCGGAGGCCAGTATGTCCTCGCGGATCTCCTCGGCGATCTGCGACCACTGTTCGGCGTAGGACTTCTCCCCGTGCAACGCCGCGAGCCGGGACCCGCGGTCGAGAGCCACCCAGCACATGACCTTCGAGGAGGTGAAATGCTGTGGCTCACCGCGAACCTCCCAGATCCCGCGGTCGGGTTTGCGCCAGTTGTGTACCGCCTCCTCGACCTGCGCCTTGAGCACCGGCCACAGTGTCTCCGGCACCGCCTCGGTCGACTTGGTGTTCAGGTACACCGAATCGAGCATGGTGCCCCAGATGTCGTGCTGAGACTGGTTGTAGGCGCCGTTGCCGATACGCACGGGACGGGCGCCGTCGTAGCCGGACAGGTGCGGCAACTCCTCTTCCTCGAGGGTGCGTTCACCGCCGACGCCGTACATGACCTGCAGTGGATGATGTTCGGAGTTGGTCGCACCCGAGACATCGGCGATGAAGGAGAAGAAGTCGTCGGCCTCGCGATCGAGACCCAGGGTGTACAGACCCCACAGCGCGAAGGTCGAATCGCGCACCCAGGAGTATCGGTAGTCCCAGTTACGTTCTCCACCAGGGGTTTCCGGCAGCGACGTGGTTGCCGCGGCGAGCAGGGCGCCGGTCGGGGAGTAGGTGAGCCCCTTGAGTGTCAGCGCAGAGCGTTGCAGATGACTTCGCCAGGGATGGTCGGGGAACGACCCGATGTTGATCCACTGGCGCCAACACTCGGAGGTCGCCCACATCTTCTGTGCGGCCTCGGCGAAATCCTGTGGGGCAGGCTGGCTCGCCCACGTCAGCGCGACGAAACGATCGTCGCCCTCGACGAGGCGGGTGCGCGCACGTGCTTCCCGGCCCTCGAGACCGAGCCGCAGATCCGTGGTGAGACGCAGATGCGGTGCCGGTGCCGTGGTGTGCACGCCCGTCGCGATCGCCTCGCCATACGCCGGACCCGCGTACTCCCACACCGTGTTGCCGCGGTGGTAGTCGAAGGCCGGCTCGCAGCTCATCATCAACTCGACGGTGCCGGACACGCATCTCACCGTGCGCAGCAAGATGTGTTCGGCGTCCCAGTCGGTGGGTGTGCGCCGGTGCGTCGTGGAGCGATGCTCATTGTCGTGCCACGGGCCCATCACCAGGGCGTCGCGCACCACGATCCAGCCGGTGTCGGTCTGCCAGGTGGTCTCCACCATCAGACTGCCCGGGAGATACCGACGGTCGACGGGCACGTTCACGCCATACGGGGCCAAGCGGAAATGCCCGGCACTGCGGTCCAGGATCGCGCCGAAGACACTCGGCGAGTCCGGCCGCGGCACGCACATCCACTCCACCGATCCGTTGCGTGCGATCAGACAGTTGGTCTCGGTGTCGGACAGAAAGGCGTAGTCGCCGATCGGCGGGAACGCATTGTGACCGGGAGTGGCCGGGGTGAAGGCCATCGCTTCGGGATCGACCGCGGCGTCTTCCGATGGAGTCATGGATATATCATTGCGAGGGCCCCCTGTTGTCGCCAGTCGATCAGAACGACGGATGGGTGGCATTTAATTCACGATGAACGAAACTCGTGGCCGATGTCTGATTCGGCGCGGAACCCGACGAGGTGAACGATGACGTCACTGGCCGCCTGGTGGGACGGCGTGGAGGAATGGCTCACCGGCCTTTCCTTCGTCCCGCAACTGCTCATGACGTTGATCGTGGTGATCCCGTTGGCGGTTCTTGCCGCCGCCGCGCTCAATGTGCTGGTCGACACGGTCTCGGACGTGATCGATCGCCGCCGGTTCGCCGACGACGACGGAACGGGGTTGTAGGTCATGATCCGTTCACGTGTGACCTGGGCGCTCATCGCACTCGTCGTGCTGGTGGTTCTGGCGTGGGTACTCACTCGATAGCACACTTCAAGCGCAGTGCCCACCCGTGTGTTCACGCGGTGTTTCACCGGTTCCGTCCATTGCTAGCGTCTAGCCGTTCGTAGAGACACAGCCTGGAGGAGAGCGTGGCGAAGGCGGGGAGACGGAGTGCGTGGCGGACCGCGGTGGCGGTCGTCACCGTTGCGTTGGGGATCGTGAGTGTGACGGCCTGTGGTGGCGGCTCCACCGACGAACCGGGTGGGGTCGACATCTCCAGTGGCAGCCGGCACGTCAACCTGGTGGCATACGCCACCCCCAAGCCGGGTTTCGACGCCATCATCCCGGCCTTCCGGGAGACCGAGACCGGTCGCGACATCGGATTCTCGCAGTCCTACGGCGCCTCCGGCGACCAGTCCCGCAAGGTCGCACGCCGGGTGCCCGCCGATGTCGTCAACTTCTCGGTCGAGCCGGACATCACCCGGCTCGTCAAGGAAGGTGTCGTCGACGAGGACTGGAAGACGCAGGCACCGAACAACAGCACCCCATTCGGATCTGTCGTCGCCCTCGTGGTGCGCAAGGGCAACCCTAAGGGCATCCATGACTGGGACGACCTGCTGAAGCCGGGCGTGCAGGTGGTCACCCCCAACCCGGGCAGCTCCGGTTCGGCCAAATGGAACCTGCTCGCGCCGTATTCGGTGAAGAGCAACGGTGGCCGGGACAACCAGGCGGGGCTCGACTACGTCAGCGAGCTGATCCGCGACCACGTGAGCGTGATCCCCAAGTCCGGCCGTGAGGCCACCACGGCATTCGAACAGGGCCAGGGCGACGTCCTGATCAGCTACGAGAACGAGGCCATCATGCTCGATCGCGCGAACGCGACGGCAGGCGCCAACAGTCAGGTCGAATACCTCATCCCGCGTCAGACGTTCAAGATCGAGAACCCGGTGGCGGTGGTCAACACCAGCAAGGACAAGGCTGCCGCGACGGCCTTCGTCGACTACCTCTTCACCGACGAGGCGCAGCGCCTGTGGGCGCAGGAGGGGTTCCGGCCGGTGGTGCCGTCGATCGTCACGGCCACGGCCGCCCAGTTCCCCGGCGAGATCGACAAACTGTGGACCATCAAGGAACTCGGGGCGGTCCTCGGAGAAGGTACTGCCGAGGACAACGACGGCAAGGATCTGACCGGCTGGAAGGCCGTCGACAGCGCCCTGTTCGGCACGAAGGGCGACATCACCAAGATCTACAACTCGGGGGGCCGCCAATGAGCACGCAGGTAGCCAAAGAGGACAGGGACACGGACAGGGGCACCGGCAGGGGCTCGTCGGGAGGATTCCTGGGTCGAAGCCGGACGTTCAGCGGGACGAGTCCGATGGGGATCGGGATCGCCGCCCTGTGGCTGTCGATCATCGTGTTGCTGCCACTGGCCGCGATCACCGTCCAGTCGTTCGACGAGGGGTGGAGCGGGTTCTGGGATGCGATCACCGACGACAGTGCGCTCGATGCGCTGGGGATCACGGTGCTCGTGTCGATCATCGTCGCGTTGATCAACGTGGTGTTCGGCACGATCCTCGCGTGGGTGCTGGTGCGAGACGACTTCTGGGGCAAGGGGTTCGTCAACGCGATCATCGATCTGCCGTTCGCCTTGCCGACCATCGTCGCGAGTCTGGTGCTGTTGTCGCTGTACGGACCCAACAGTCCGATCGACATCCAACTCAACGCCACCAAACCGGCGCTCGTGATCGCGCTGACGTTCGTGACGTTGCCGTTCGTCGTGCGCCAGGTGCAGCCGGTGCTGCTCGAACTCGACACCGATGTCGAAGAAGCAGCAGTGGTGCTCGGGGCGAGCAACTGGACCACGTGGCGCAAGATCGTGATGCCCGCGCTGCTGCCGGCGATCCTGACCGGGGCAGGCCTGGCGTTCACCCGCGCCATCGGCGAGTTCGGTTCGGTGGTCCTCATCGGCGGCAACATCCCCGGTGAGACGCAGGTGGCCTCGCAGTACATCCAGCAGCAGATCGAGGTCGACAATCCGGTCGGTGCGGCCGCGGTCTCGGTGATGCTGCTACTGATCGCCTTTGTCGCGCTGCTGATCCTGCGACTCGTGGGTCGTCGACAGCGGATTCGGGAGGAACAGGACCAGTGAAGATCTCTCCGTTCGCTCGCTACGGACTGCGGGCCATCGCGCTGATCTACCTGTTCGTGCTGTTGATCGTGCCGGTCGCGTTGATCTTCTGGCGGTCGTTCGAACACGGCTTCGGCCAGTTCTGGGAGTGGATCACCACGCCGGCCGCGATCTCCGCCCTGCAACTCAGTCTGCTCATCGTGGTCATCGTGGTGCCGCTCAACGTGGTGTTCGGGATCGTGACGGCGCTGGCACTCGTTCGGGGGCGGTTCCGCGGCAAAGGATTCCTGCAAGCGGTCGTCGATCTCCCGTTCGCGGTCTCGCCGGTCGTCGCGGGTGTCGCGCTCATCCTGCTGTGGGGATACGGCGGTTGGTTCGGTGGGATCGAGAGCACCGGCTTCAAGATCATCTTCGGGTTCCCGGGTCTGGTGTTGGCCACGTTGTTCGTCACGCTGCCGTTCGTCGTCCGCGAGGTCGAACCGGTGCTACGCGAGATCGGCACCGAGCAGGAACAAGCCGCCGCCACCCTCGGCGCCAACGGTTGGCAGACGTTCTCGCGGATCACGTTGCCCGCCATTCGCTGGGGTCTCACGTACGGCATCGTGCTGACAATCGCGCGCGCCCTCGGCGAGTACGGTGCGGTGACCATGGTGTCGTCGAACTTCCCGGGCATCTCGCAGACGCTGACGCTGCTCGTCAACTCGCGATACACCGACGACTACAACGAGTTCGGCGCCTATGCGGCCGCAACCCTGCTCATGCTCGTCGCGATCCTCGTCCTGGTCGCGATGACCCTGATCGAACGACGGGCCAAGAGTCGCGTGGCCAACGCCAGCGAATCCTTCACGGCCAGTACCGAAACGGCCGACGAACTCGCTCTGACGCCGCCGCATGGTCCGGAGTCCGTCGATGCTCGTCAAGAAGTCCGCAGCAAGCAGTCACAGACAGTCGACAACACGGAAGGCGTCTGACATGTCCATCTCGGTCACCGGCGCGAACAAGCGCTACGGCAGTTTCGCCGCCCTCGACGATGTGTCGATCGAGATCCCGGAGGGATCGTTGACGTCGCTGCTCGGACCGTCCGGTTCGGGCAAGTCAACCCTGTTGCGGGCCATCGCCGGTCTCGACAGTCTGGATTCGGGGACGGTCGTGATCAGTGGACGCGACGTGTCCAAGGCCTCGCCACAACAGCGCGACATCGGATTCGTTTTCCAGCACTACGCGGCGTTCAAACATCTGACCGTCCGCGACAACGTCGCCTTCGGGCTCAAGATCCGCAAGCGGCCCAAGGAAGAGATCAACGCCAAGGTCGACGAGCTGCTCGACGTGGTGGGACTCACGGTGTTCCAGAAGCGTTTTCCCGCACAGCTGTCGGGCGGCCAGCGTCAGCGGATGGCGTTGGCGCGGGCGCTGGCCGTCGACCCCCAGGTGCTGCTGCTCGACGAGCCGTTCGGCGCCCTCGACGCGAAGGTCCGTGAGGACCTGCGCAAGTGGTTGCGCCGCCTGCACGACGAGATGAACGTCACCACCGTGCTGGTCACCCACGATCAGCAGGAGGCGCTCGACGTCAGCGACCGGATCGCGGTGCTCAACAAGGGCAGGATCGAGCAGGTCGGCACGCCCGACGATCTCTACGACCGTCCGGTCAATCCCTTCGTGGCGTCGTTCCTGGGCTCCACCGTGCGACTCAACGGAGAACTGGTGCGGCCGCACGACATCCGCATCGGACGCAACCCGGAACTGGCTCTCCCGGCCGTGGACAGCGCATTGGACACCGGCGTCATCAAGGCCACCGTTGCGCGTGTGGTGCACCTCGGGTTCGAGACCCGGGTGGAACTCGTCGCGGCCACCACCGGGGACGAGTTCCAGGCGCAGATCACCCGTGGCGATGCGAACGCACTCAATCTCGCGCCGGGCGAGACGGTCTATGCCCGGGCGACGAAGGTTGCGGCGCTGAGTGACACGTGAGGGGCCGGCAGGCCTGATCAGACCGCCGAGGTGGAGATCTGCGCTCAGCCAGCCTGCGCAGGCAACGCAGCGGCATCGACCACGCGCCGATAGGACGCGACGACGGCATCGATCAGGGCCGGGTGCGTACCTATGGGGCCTGCGACCAGAGAGTCGGGCGCGAGTCGATCCAGAGCGTTCTCGACCCGCTCGGTCAACAGTCCTGCCGACAGGAAGTACGGGCTGACGACGACGCGTTGCGATCCGGCCGCGGCGAGGCGCCGGATCGCGTTGCGCAGGTTGATGTCCTGGGCCCCGAGCCGCGTCGCGAACACGACATCGACCGGGCGGTGCAGCTTGGTGGACAACTCGATCGCGCGGCGGCGGACCACGCTCGCCGCTGCCGGGTTCGTCGAACCCACGGCGGTCACGATGATGCCGTCCCCGGGCCGGAGTCCCGCTTGGGTCAGGCGGTCGGCGAGTGCGTCGGTCAGAGGGTGCCTGCCGACGACGTCGCTGGATCGCACATCGCCGCGGGCCCGGTCCCCGATGATCCGGGGCAGGTCGATCTCACTGTGATAGCCGGGAGCGAGGAGCAACGGCACCACCACACGGTCGGCGGTGTCGGCGGCCAGTACATCGCCGACCAGCGGGTCGTCGAGATCGAGGAACGACAACTCGACATCGACCCGCGGCAACGCCCGCGCGACGGCAGCACGGACCCGTCGCGCGGTGTCACCGAACCGCGGATCCCGGCTGCCGTGCGCGACGAGCAGCAGTTGCGGTGCCCGGTCGGGGATCACACCAACTCGTTGAGGTGCAGCGCCGCGAGCGCGTCGCCGACGAGGCCTGCGCCGAGGGTGTTGCCGCCCTGCGGATCGATCAGCAGGAAGCTGCCCGATTCGCGGTCCACCTGATAGTCGTCGGCCGGGATCGGTTCGGCCGTCTGAATCGAGATGCGGCCGATCTGGTTGAGCTCCAACGTGTCCGGGGCATCGACCTGCGTGATGTTCTGCTCGTCGAACAGCACCTCGAGTCCGCCGACGATGGCCTGCGTGGTCTTGGCGCCGTGCTTGAGCAGAAGGCGTGCGCCGGGGCGCAAGGGCTTCTCCGCCAGCCAGCACACGGTGGCGCTGAACTGCTGGACGGGTTCGGGTGCGTCGGCCGCACTCGCGATCACGTCACCACGGGACACGTCGATGTCGTCGGCGAGCAACAGGGTGACACTGCGGCCGGTGTGCGCCGTGGCGAGTTGACCGTCCGCCGTGTCGATCTGGCTGATGGTGGTCCGCACGCCCGACGGGAGGATGACCACCTCGTCGCCCACCGCCACGCGTCCGGCGGCGATCTGTCCGGCGTATCCGCGGTAGTCCGGGAAATCGGATGTGCGCGGCCGGATCACGTACTGCACCGGGAACCGGAGCCCGACCTCGGAACGGTCGGTCAGGTTCGGCACGGTCTCGAGGTGCTCGATGAGCGTGGGGCCGTCGTAATAGGGGGTGTTGTCCGAGCGTGTGGCGATGTTGTCGCCGTGCAGCGCCGACACCGGGATCGCGATGACCTGCTCGTCCGACCACCCCAGCGATCGGGTCAGGTCGCGGAACTCCTCGGAGATCTCGGCGAACACGGTCGCCGCATCGGCACCACTCGACTCGCCCTCGCCCACGAGGTCGATCTTGTTGACCGCCAGCACCAATTGCGGCACACCCAGCAGCGCCATCACCGCGGCGTGACGCCGGGTCTGCGCGACCACACCGTTGCGGGCGTCCACGAGCAGGATCACCAGCTGTGCGGTGGAGGCGCCGGACACGGTGTTGCGCGTGTACTGCACGTGACCGGGTGTGTCGGCGAGCACGAACGACCGTGCGGGCGTGGCGAAGTAGCGGTAGGCGACGTCGATCGTGATGCCCTGTTCACGTTCGGCGCGCAGGCCGTCGACGAGCAGCGACAGATCCGGGGTGTCCAGACCGCGGTCGACCGAGGCCTTGGTCACCGCATCGATCTGGTCGGCCAGAACGGATTTCGTGTCGTAGAGCAGACGGCCGACGAGGGTCGACTTGCCGTCGTCCACGCTGCCCGCCGTGGCGATGCGGAGTAGGTCGGGAACGTGGTTCATCTCAGAAATATCCTTCGCGCTTACGGTCTTCCATGGCGGCCTCGGACACGCGGTCGTCGCCGCGCGTGGCGCCACGCTCGGTCAACCGGGAAGCGGCGACCTCGGCCAGGACGGTCTCGTTGTCGGTGGCATCGGAGAGTACTGCGCCGGTGGTCGATCCGTCACCGACGGTGCGGTAGCGGACCATGCGGGTCTCCACCACCTCGTCCTCGCGCGGACCACCCCACGGTCCCGAGGTCATCCACATGCCGTCACGGGAGTAGACCTCGCGCTCGTGCGCGTAGTACAGCGGGGCGAGCAGGACCTGTTCGCGGGCGATGTAGCGCCAGATGTCCAGCTCGGTCCAGTTGCTCAGCGGGAACACGCGGACGTGCTCGCCCGGCGCGTGGCGACCGTTGTAGAGGTTCCACAGTTCGGGGCGCTGGCGCTTGGGATCCCATTGTCCGAAGGCGTTGCGCAGCGAGAAGATCCGCTCCTTGGCGCGCGAACGCTCCTCGTCGCGGCGACCGCCACCGAACACCGCGTCGAACCGGTTCTCGGTGATCGCGTCGAGCAGCGGGATGGTCTGCAGCGGGTTGCGGATACCGTCCGGACGCTCGGTGAGACGGCCGTCGTTGATGTAGTCCTCCACCGACGCCACATGCAGACGTAGGTTGTGTCGGTCGACGATCTCGTCGCGGAAGGTGATGATCTCCGGGAGGTTGTGCCCGGTGTCGACGTGCAGCAGCGAGAAGGGCAGGGGAGCGGGCCAGAACGCCTTGAGTGCCACATGCAGCAGCACAGTGGAGTCCTTGCCACCGGAGAACAGGATCACCGGACGCTCGAATTCGCCTGCGACCTCACGGAAGATGTGGATCGCCTCGGACTCGAGCGCGTCGAGGGTGGTGAAGTCGTCGGAGCTCTCGACGGCGCTCGCGGCGACGGCGGCGTCGGCGGTGGTGTCGGCGATGGTCATGCGTGCAGCCCACATTCTGTCTTGGCGCGGCCGGCCCAGCGGCCGCTGCGCGGATCGGATCCGGGTTCGGGTTTGGCGGTGCACGGTGCGCATCCGATCGAGGGATATCCCTCGTCGACGAGCGGGTTGACGAGCACACCGTGCGAGTCGATGTAGTCCTGCATCGTCTCGTCGGACCAGGCCGCGATCGGGTTGATCTTGACCAGACCGAAGCCTTCGTCGAAGGAGATGAGCGGCGCGTTCGCGCGAGTGGGCGCCTCGACGCGGCGGATGCCGGTCACCCAGGCGTCGTACCCGGCGAGTCCGGCCTTGAGCGGGACCACCTTGCGCAGCCGGCAGCACTCACCGGGTTCACGCGCGAACAGGTTGCGGCCCAACAATTCGTCTTGCTCGGCCACGCTGTGCTCGGGGGTCAGGTTGATCATGTCGACGTCGTAGACCTGCTCGACCGCGTCGCGGGTGCCGATGGTCTCCGCGAAGTGGTAGCCGGTGTCGAGGAACAGGATCTTGACCTGATCACCGTCGAGGAGATCCCGGTCGATGTGGGCGACCGCGAGATCGACGAGGGCTGCGTCCTGCATGTTCGACGCGACCACAAAGTTGTTGCCGAACGTCTCGGCGGTCCACCGCAACAGATCTTCGGGACCCGCATCCGGTCCGAGATCGCGTGCACCCTTCTCCGCGATCGCACGGAGTTCGGATTCGTCGAAGCGGCGTCCGGTCACCTGTTCGTCGGTGGTGACGGTCTCGGCGGACGTGCTCATCGCAATGCCTCCTCGTCGGCGCGAACGGCCCACTGCGCGAACCGTTCTCCCTCGTTCTTCTGCTCGACGTAGTTGCGCACCACGCGATCGACGTAGTCGCCGAGCTCGGTGGACAGCACCTTGTGCTGCCGCAGTTTGCGGCCGAAACCGGAGTCCTGGCCGAGGCTTCCGCCCAGATGGACCTGGAAGCCGTCCGTCGGCTCCCCGTTCTCGTCCTCCACGAGCTGTCCCTTGAAGCCGATGTCGGCGACCTGCGAGCGGGCGCAGGAGTTGGGGCAGCCGTTGATGTTGACGGTGATCGGGACATCGAGACGAGCGTTGATGTCGGCGAGGCGTTCCTCGAGTTCGGGGACGAGCGCCTGCGAACGCTTACGTGTCTCGGTGAAGGAGAGCTTGCAGAACTCGATGCCGCTGCAGGCCATCAGGTTGCGGCGCCAGTTCGACGGACGGGCCGACAGTCCGAGCTTGCCCACCTCGTCGATGAGCTGTTCGACCTTGTCGTCGGCGACGTCGAGGACGACAAGCTTCTGATACGGCGTGAACCGGATGCGGTCGGACCCGACGCGTTCGGCGGCGTCGGCCACGGCGGTCAGGATGGTGCCCGACACGCGGCCTGCGATCGCGGCGAAGCCGACCGAGTTCAGACCGTTCTTCAGCTTCTGCACGCCGACGTGATCGCGAGGCGCGGTCAGCGGTTCGGGGGCCGGGCCGTCGATGAGCTTGCGCCCCAGATATTCGTCCTCGAGCACCTGGCGGAACTTCTCGATGCCCCAGTCCTTGATGAGGAACTTCAGTCGGGCCTTGGCGCGCAGGCGACGGTATCCGTAGTCGCGGAAGATCGAGACCACGCCCTCCCAGACGTCAGGTACCTCGTCGAGCGGAATCCACGCACCGACCCGCTGCGCGAGCATCGGGTTGGTGGACAGCCCGCCACCGACCCACAGGTCGAGGCCGGGGCCGTGTTCGGGATGATTCACGCCGATGAACGCGATGTCGTTGGTCTCGTGACTGACGTCCTGCAGACCCGAGATCGCGGTCTTGAACTTGCGCGGCAGGTTCGAGTACTGCGGGTCGCCGATGTAGCGACGCACGATCTCGTCGATCGCCGGAGTGGGGTCGAGGACCTCGTCGACCGCGTCACCGGCCAGCGGCGAACCGAGCACCACGCGCGGGCAGTCCCCGCAGGCCTCGGTGGTCTTGAGGCCGACGCCCTCGATGCGCTCCCAGATGGTGGGCACGTCCTCGATCCGGATCCAGTGGTACTGGACGTTCTCGCGGTCGGAGAGGTCGGCGGTGTCGCGGGCGAACTCGGTCGAGATCTGACCGAGCGTGCGCAGCTGCGCCACATTCAGTGCGCCCGCGTCGCAGCGGATCCGCATCATGAAGTGGTTGTCTTCGAGGATGTCGATGTTCTCGTCCCCGGTCCAGGTGCCGTCGTAGCCCTGGGCGCGCTGGGTGTACAGACCCCACCAGCGCATCCGCCCACGCAGGTCCTGTTTGTCGATCGAGTCGAAGCCACGTTTGGAGTAGATGTTCTCGATGCGGGCGCGCACGTTGAGCGGGTTGTCGTCTTTCTTGACCTGCTCGTTGGGGTTCAACGGCTCGCGGTAGCCGAGCTTCCACTGGCCTTCGGAGCGGCGCTTGGTGGGGCGAGCCTTGCGGGCCGGACGTTCTCCCCGGGCGGGCCGCTCACCACGCGCCGGTGCCGGGCGGGTGGCATTGGTCTCGACAGCAGCATCCGCCGCGGAGGCGTCGGAGGTGGTCGCAGAGAGTTCGTCGGTGGTGGACGTCATGGAGTCTCCTGAGCCGGCGCGCGCACGCGCCAGCGATCACGAAAAGGTGGGCTGAAACGTGCCGGCATACCCGCTCGGGCGGGAACTTCTCAGGGCCGAACCGTCGACGGGCGACAGGGGGACACGTCGTCTAGCGACGACAGAATGCGCTGCACACGCGCTTGAAATCGATGTGGCGACGCTCGGCGAGCCACACCCCTGGAGAAGTCACGCCCCTCATAGTGCCACGGCCACCCTCGCGTCGTCTACTTGCGGTTATTTTGCATCACAGTGAGGCAAAGTGCTCAACCGCCGCTGTCATGCCAAGAACAAGGGTGGTGGCCGCGTGGGTATTCCCGGTTGCCCAGAACTCGTGAGGATATGGGCGTGACGCGCCTCACGGCTGATGGTCGGAGCATGATGGTGGGGTGCACGTCGAAACCGATCCGGGGGTCGCGGCCGCCGTCGAGCAAGCGTGCGGCGCCGTCGATCCCACGACCCCGCTGGGGTTGTACCTGCATGTCCCGTTCTGTGCGACGCGCTGCGGGTACTGCGATTTCAACACCTACACGGCAGGCGAATTGGGCAGCTCGTCGTCGCCGGAATCGTGGCAGCGTGCGGTGGACGAGGAACTCGAAGCCGCTGCGCGCCTGATGAATCCGACACGGCCGGTGTCCACGATCTTTGTCGGCGGCGGCACGCCGTCGCTGCTGGGCGCTGCCGGACTCGGACGGTTGCTCGATGCGGTGCGCGAGAACTTCGACCTGGCCGACGACGCCGAGATCACCACCGAATCGAATCCGGAGTCGACGTCGCCGGAGTTCTTCGACGGACTGCGCGGCGCCGGGTTCACGCGGATATCCCTCGGGATGCAGTCCGCGGCCCCGCATGTGCTCGCAACCCTGGACCGCACCCACACGCCGGGGCGGGCGGTGGCGGCCGCGCGTGAGGCGGCCGCGGCGGGCTTCGAGCACGTCAACCTCGACCTCATCTACGGAACGCCCGGCGAGACCGACGATGACCTGCACGCCAGCCTCGACGCGGTGCTGTCCACACCGGTCGATCACGTGTCGGCGTACGCGCTCATCGTCGAGGACGGCACCGCACTGGCCCGCCGCATCCGGCGCGGTGAACTCCCGGCCCCCGACGACGACGTGCTCGCCGATCGGTACCGGATCCTCGACGACCGACTCGGTGATGCCGGGTTCGACTGGTACGAGGTGTCGAATTGGGCGTCGTCGGAGGCCGGTCGGTGTTTCCACAATCTGGCCTACTGGTACAGCCACGACTGGTGGGGCATCGGGCCCGGCGCGCACTCGCACGTCAACGGGGTCCGCTGGTGGAACCGCAAGCACCCGGCGCGCTACGCCGACGCGCTCGGTGCCGGTGACCTACCGGTCGCCGGGCACGAGATCCTCAGCACCGAGGACCGCCACGTCGAGACGGTGATGCTGACCGCGCGATGCCGGTCCGGGCTCGCGGTCGACTCGTTGGCCGCCGACGAGTTCGATCGGGCCACCGAGTTCGTCGACGACGGACTGCTCGAACTGGTGGGCAGCGTGGGCACGCGGCTCGTACTGACCGACGCCGGACGTCTGCTCGCCGATCGGGTGGTGCGGGAGATCCTGTTCTCCGGATGACCTCAGGAGTCGGGTGGCAGCGTCCACCCGGTACTGCGGGCGACACGCCGCATCGGTCCGGTGTCGACGGTCGCCCGGGTGGGCGGACGCAGACGGGCCGTGTCGATCTGGTCGTCGAGAGCATCGGCTCCCGCCTCGAGATCGAGGGCGTCGAGATCGAGCATCCGGGCGTGGATGATGTGTCGGTTACGCAGCGCGGAGCGGACTGCTCGATGCAGTCCGTCCTCGAGGTACAGCACGCCCTGCCACCGCACGACATGCGAGAACAGATCACCGTAGAAGGTCGAGTCCTCGCTCAGCAGTCGGTCGAGCGCGAGCACGGTGGTCACGGTGGTCAGCTCGTCGAGGCGGAACTGGCGGGGTGGGATCTTGGCCCACCCCCGGGCGGTGAATCCGTGCTCGGGATAGGGCTTGCCCTCCCGCACCCCCTTGAAGATCATCGGGCACTTCCTGAACGTATCCGGCGGGTCTCACACCTCGGTTCGTAAGATGGACGTCACCTACTGTATGGCAGAGTCCACGAGTCGGGAGGTGTCGCGTGTCGAGTACGGATGATCGACGATTCGAGATCCTGCGTGCCATCGTGACGGATTTCGTCGACACGCAGGAACCGATCGGGTCCAAGGCGTTGGTCGAGCGTCACCAACTCGGCGTGTCCAGTGCGACGGTGCGCAACGACATGGCCGTCCTGGAGGCGGAAGGGTATATCGCCCAGCCGCACACCAGTTCCGGGCGGGTGCCCACCGACAAGGGCTATCGCATGTTCGTCGACCGCATCAGCGAGATCAAACCGTTGTCGGCGGCCGAACGACGTGCCATCCTGTCGGTCCTCGACTCGGGCGTGGACCTCGACGACGTGCTGCGGCGATCGGTGCGGTTGCTGGCGCAGCTGACCCGCCAGGTGGCCGTGATCCAGGTGCCGGTGCTGTCCACCGCCACGGTGCGACATCTCGAGGTGGTGTCGCTGTCGCCGTCGCGGCTGCTTCTGGTGGTGATCACCGACACCGGCCGAGTGGAACAGCGCATGGTGGCGTTGTCGACCGACCTCGCCGACGACGACGTGATCCGACTGCGCGACATGTTCTCCGCGGCGCTCGACGGCAAGCGTCTGGAAGCCGCATCCGCAGCGGTCGCCGACGTGGCCAACGAGGCGCCCGACGACATCCGCGACGTCGTGATCAACGTCGCGACCGTCCTCGTGGAGACCCTCGTCGAACGAGGCGACGATCGGCTCGTGCTCGGCGGGACATCGAACCTCGCCCGGGCCGCGGCCGATTTCGCGCCCCTCGCGGGTGGGATGGACACGGTGCTCGACGCCCTCGAAGAACAGGTGGTGGTGCTCAAACTCCTCACCACGACACAGCGGATGGGTCGCGTGACCGTGCAGATCGGCGAGGAGACGCAGGACGAGAACCTGCGTGGCACCTCGGTCATATCGACGGGGTACGGTGCTTCCGGCACGGTATTCGGTGGTGTCGGCGTGGTCGGCCCCACACGCATGGACTATCCGGGAACAATCGCGTCGGTGGCCGCCGTTGCCAAATATGTCGGCGAGGTGTTGGCCGAACGATGACCTGTGCGGCCGTGCAGACGGCCCGGGCCGTCGTGGTCGGCCGCCGAGCCCGCCCCCGCCCGGACAGCTAGCGAGATAGAGGACCGAGACGACCGTGGCACGTGACTACTACGGAATCCTGGGAGTGGCCAAAGGGGCCTCCGACCAGGAGATCAAACGCGCCTACCGTAAGAAGGCGCGCGAGCTTCACCCCGATGTGAATCCCGGGGAAGAGGACCGCTTCAAGGAGGTCAGCGCGGCCTACGAGGTGCTGTCGGACCCGGAGAAGCGTCGCATCGTGGATGCCGGTGGCGATCCGCTCGCCGGCGCCGGTGCCGGCGGTTTCTCCGGCGGCGGCTTCGGCAGCGGGGGTCTCGGCGACGTGT
Organism: Gordonia sp. CPCC 206044; assembly: GCF_048537895.1. Taxonomy (NCBI): domain Bacteria; kingdom Bacillati; phylum Actinomycetota; class Actinomycetes; order Mycobacteriales; family Gordoniaceae; genus Gordonia; species Gordonia sp. CPCC 206044. Next base: position 28,978 of record NZ_JBCLVL010000024.1, on the reverse strand, counting down.
TCGAGGCGTTCTTCGGATCCGGCGGCGGCTTCGGTGGAGGCGGTTTCGGCTCGGGTCGTGGCCCACGCAGTCGTGTGCAGCCGGGCGAGCCCGCCCTCGTCGGAGTCCAACTCGACCTCGAGGAGTGCGCCGCGGGCGTGCACAAGGAGATCACCGTCGACACCGCGGTTCTGTGCGACCTGTGCAAGGGCGCCGGGACCAGCGGCGACTCCAAGCCCATCACGTGTGACACATGTAAGGGTGCCGGTGAGATCCAGGCGGTACAGCGGTCGTTCCTCGGCCAGGTGATGACCGTGCGGGAATGCCCCACATGCCACGGCGTGGGCGAGGTGATCCCCGATCCCTGCCGCAAGTGTGGCGGCGACGGCCGGGTGCGGTCACGACGCACGATGACCGTCAAGATCCCGGCAGGTATCGAGAACGGCATGCGGGTACGTCTCGCCGGGCAGGGCGAGGTCGGCCCCGGCGGCGGACCCGCGGGCGATCTCTACGTCGAGGTCTCCGAGCGTCCGCACGACGTGTTCATCCGTGACAAGGACGATCTGCACTGCACCATCCGCGTCCCGATCGTGGATGCCGCACTCGGCACCGAACTCGTGGTCGACACGATCCTCGACGGCACCGCGACGGTGACCATCGAGCCGGGCACCCAGCCCGGACACGTCGTCAAGGTCAAGGGCCAGGGCATGCCGCACCTCAACTCCGGGGTGCGTGGCACGCTGCACGCTCACCTCGACGTGGTGGTGCCCACCCGACTCGATGCCGAGCAGACCGAGGCGCTCAACGCATTCCGCAACGCGTCCGACGACCATGCCGAGGTGGTCTCGTCGGCGACGAGCACCGCATCGGGCGGCCTGTTCTCGCGGCTGCGTAACGCGTTCGCCGGGCGCTGACGGCCGGGTAGCCGCGTGAGTCCACCCCTGTTCTGGGTCGATGAGGTTCCACCCGCGGGTGCTGATGTGGTCCTGTCTGGTTCGGAGGGCAGGCATGCGGTCACCGTCGCCCGTCTGACCGTGGGTGAACCGCTGATCGTCGGCGACGGCCGGGGCAGCACGGCGTGCTGCGATGTCACCGCGATCACCGGCAAGGACACGCTGACCGCACACGCGCACACCTTCTCCTACGTCGAGGCACCACGGCCACGCGTGACCGTGGTGCAGGCGTTGCCGAAGTCCGAACGATCCGAGCTGGCCGTGGACCTCGCGACCGAGGCAGGCGCCGACCGGATCGTGCCCTGGCAGGCCGCCCGATGTGTCGCCCGGTGGGCGGCGAAGGCCGACAAGGGTGTGGCGAAATGGACCGCGACGGCCGCGGCGGCGGCGAAACAGAGTCGGCGGCCATGGATCCCGGAGATCACGCCGCTGGCGGCCACCATCGATGTCCGTGCGCGGTGCGCAGACGTCATCGCCGCGGGCGGTGTGGTCGCCGTGCTGCACGAGCACGGCGCATCGCCGATCCGTGAACTCCCGCTGGCCGATGTGCCCGAGATCGTGCTCGTGGTGGGCCCCGAAGGTGGGCTCGACGACGCCGAGATCGCCGACCTCACCGCGCTCGGCGGCACTTCGGTGATCCTGGGCCCGCAGGTCTTGCGGACCTCGACCGCGGCCGCGGTGGCACTCGGGGCCATCGGTGTGCTGACCGACCGATGGGACGCGACGTGAGGGCGGCGCGGTGACGAAGAAGTGTGCCGCCCATCGGGTCAAGGTCGAATACGGAAGTGCCCCATCGCAATTCGGCCACGTATATCACGCTTCCGGCGGCCTGGATCCGCAGGCGCCGATCCGGCCGATCGTGCTGATCCACGGCGGCTACTGGACCACCGAGTTCGGACTGACCATCGAGACCGCCATCGCCAGGCAGTTCGCCGAACGTGGCGCGGTGGTGTGGAACATCGAATACCGCCGGGTCGGTGAGGAGGGCGGTGGCTGGCCGACGACCGGCCGCGATGTGCTCGCCGCGATCGGTGCCCTCGACGGCCCGGTCCGGTCCGCGTTGCCCGCCGAGGTCGTCGAGCGGGCCGATTGGTCGTCGGTGGCCGTGGTCGGGCACTCGGCCGGTGGGCAGCTCGCGGTGTGGGGCACGGCGCAGCTGCGTGCGGTCACCCGGAATTGCCGGATCACGACGGTGATCGCGCAGTCGGCGGCGCTCGATCTGGAAGGCGGAGCCGACCGGCAGTCCATCCGCGGTCTGATGGGTCGACCTCATGCGGAGATCCCGCATCGGTACCGGGAGGCCTCGCCGATCAGCCAGGAACCGTTCCCCGCACACGTGGTGGCCCTGCATGCCGAGGACGACACCGCCATCCCGGTGGCGTCGAGCCGGCACTACGTGGAGACGGTCACCGCGCGTGGACAATCGGCCGAACTGATCGTGGTACCCGGGGAGGGGCATGACGCGTTCGTCGACCCGCGAAGTGCCTCGACGAGACAGACCGTACGACTCCTCGGCATCTGAGCGGCGGTGCCGGGCCGGAATATTGCCTGCTGATGCGCGGTTCATTGGCGTTAGACTGGCAACATCCCGGCGCGCCGATGCGCCGAGACCGATCCCTGCGAGGAGTGATTTCATACGTGAGTGACGACAACCCCGATGTGAGCGTGCCGACGAGCGGACCTCCTGCGGGCCGAAATGTCACCTCCAACGTGGAAATCTCTCCCGAGGTGGTGTTCGGGCTGCTCGGCGCCAGCGATGTCAACCTGCGAACCCTGGAACAACTGCTCCCTGCCGACATCCACGTTCGTGGCAACCAGGTCACCCTGACGGGGATACCGGCCGACGTCGCCGCCTCCGAACGCGTGATCGCCGAACTGGTCGATCTCGTCGGCCGGGGCACACCCCTGACCCCGGATCTGGTCCGGCACAGTGTGTCGATGCTGTCCGAGGGCACCGAGGAGTCGCCTGCCGACGTGTTGTCGCTGGACATCATCTCGCGCCGCGGTAAGACGATCCGTCCCAAGACGCTGAACCAGAAACGCTACGTCGATGCGATCGACAACCACACCATCGTCTTCGGGCTCGGACCTGCGGGCACCGGCAAGACGTACCTGGCGATGGCGAAGGCAGTGCAGGCCCTGCAGTCCAAGTCGGTGAATCGGATCATCCTGACCCGGCCCGCCGTGGAGGCGGGCGAGCGCCTGGGCTTTCTGCCCGGCACGCTGAGCGAGAAGATCGACCCCTACCTGCGGCCGCTCTACGACGCCCTGCACGACATGCTCGACCCGGAGTCCATCCCGAAACTCATGGCCGCCGGTGTCATCGAGGTGGCCCCGCTCGCGTACATGCGTGGCCGCACGCTCAACGATGCCTTCATCATCCTGGACGAGGCGCAGAACACGACCGGTGAGCAGATGAAGATGTTCCTCACCCGTCTCGGTTTCGGGTCCAAGGTGGTGGTCACCGGAGACGTCACGCAGGTGGATCTGCCCGGCGGTGCGCAGAGCGGGCTGATGGCCGCGACGCGCATCCTCGAGGGGATCGACGACATCCATTTCTCGCGTCTCACCAGCAGTGACGTCGTGCGGCACCGGCTCGTCGCCGACATCGTCGACGCCTACGGTCGGGCCGAGGAGAACCAGCGCGGTGACCGTCTGCGCGACGCCGACCGATTGCCCGGCAACCGGGCGGCCCGCCGCGCCGCAGACCACGGACGACGCTCATGAGCATCGAACTGGCCAACGAGTCCGGTGTAGAGGTGCCGGCCGACCTGATCGTCTCGGCGGCCCGGTTCGCCGTCACCGCGATGGATGTGAACCCCGCGGCCGAACTGTCGGTGCTGTGCGTCGACGAAGAGGTCATGGCGGACATGCACATGCAGTGGATGGACCTGCCCGGCCCGACCGACGTGATGAGCTTCCCGATGGACGAGCTCGTGCCGGGTGGTCGGCCCGACGCCGCCGAACCCGGCCCCGCAATCCTCGGTGACATCGTTCTCTGTCCGGAATTCGCTGCGCAACAGGCGAAGTCGGCGCGACGCTCGTTCGAGTACGAGTTGTCGATGTTGACCATCCACGGTGTGCTCCACCTCCTCGGCTACGACCACGCCGAGCCCGAAGAGGAGAAGGAGATGTTCGGGCTGCAGAACCGCATCCTCGAGGAGTTCTATGCGCAACGGCACCGTCGCGCGCAGGAACAGCGTCAATCCGATCGGGACACGCGGCTGCTGACCAACATCGGGTTCACCGAGAACGCCGTCTCCGAGGACGACTGACCGTGCCCGACGACGTCTGGTTCGTCGTCGCCGCGATCATCCTGATCGCGCTCGGCGGACTGTTCGCGGCGATCGACGCCGCCTTGACCACCGTGTCGCTCGCCCGTGTCGAGGACATGGTGAAGGAGCAGCGGCCCGGTGCCGCCCGTCTCGCGTCGGTGCTCGACTCCCGTGGCACCTACGTCGGTCTTGCCGTGCTGCTGCGGGTGGTGTGCGAGACCGCCTCGGTGGCGCTCGTCGCGCTCGCGGCCACCGACTCGTTCGGCGTGGGGTGGGGGCTGTGCGCCGCGATCGTGGGTATGGCGCTCGTCTCCTACATCGCGATCGGCGTGGGGCCGCGGACGCTGGGACGTCAGCACGCGTACAGCATCGCGCTGCCCGCGGCGGCCGTCCTGGTCGGGATCGGTGTGCTCCTCAAGCCGCTGATCCGGCTGCTCATCCTGGTCGGTAACGCGGTCACCCCGGGCCGGGGGTATCGGAACGGGCCGTTCGCGACGGAAGTGGAACTGCGTGAGGTCGTCGACCTCGCCGAGGCGTCCGGGGTGGTGGCGGCCGACGAACGCCGCATGATCCAGTCCGTCTTCGACCTCGGCGACACGAACGCCCGCGAGGTGATGGTGCCGCGACCGGAGATGATCTGGATCGAGGCCGACAAGACGGCTGCCCAGGCCACGAATCTGGCCGTGCGATCCGGTCATTCGCGCATCCCGGTGATCGGCGAGAACCCCGACGACATCGTCGGGGTCGTCTATCTGAAGGATCTGGTGGCCAGCAGCGGGCCCGTCTCCTCGGGCACCGTCCGCGACCAGATGCGACCAGCCGAGTTCATCCCGGATTCCAAACCACTGGACAAGGTCCTCGCCGACATGCAGCGCACCCGCAACCACATGGCGATGCTCGTCGACGAGTACGGCGGCATCGCCGGGCTGGTCACCATCGAAGACGTACTCGAAGAGATCGTCGGCGAGATCACCGACGAATACGACACCGACGAGGTCGCTCCGGTCGAAGACCTCGGCGACGGCCACTACCGGGTGTCGGCGCGACTTCCCGTGGAGGACCTCGGCGAATTGTTCGGGCTCGACATCGACGACGACGAGGTCGAGACGGTCGGCGGTTTCCTCGGGCTCGAACTCGGTCGCGTGCCGCTGCCCGGTGCGCGGGTGGAGGCCGACGGCCTGCTGCTGGTCGCGGAGGGCGGTCCGAATCGCCGGGGCCGCCAGCGCATCACCACGGTGCTGGTGAGTCGGGTGTCCGATCCCGACGACGAGGCGACCGCAGACACCACCACGGCGGGTCGTGACCGGGTCGACACCGACATTCCCGAGCGTGCTGCGTCGGCCGGACCGCGCGATACGGAATACTCCATGTCCAGTCCAGCCGAGACCACCGGGAACGAGGACCGACAGTGACGGCACCGCAGAGCGGACCAACCGAGCTGACCGACGAAGACGGCAAGCTCGTCGTGCTGGCGCGCGGCGCGCTGGCCCGGGCCGAGACCGCCACCGCTGCCGCCGTGCGCGACGGCGACGGCCGCACGTACGCCGGTGCCCCGGTGACCACCGCGACCCTCACCCTGTCCGGTCTGCAGGTGGCCGTGGCGAGCGCGTTGTCCAGCGGCGCGCGTGCCTTCGAGGCGGCCGTGCTGGTCAACGGGGCCGCCGACGATCCGGGGTTGGCGACCCTCGCGGAGATCAGCTCGGAGGCGTACGCGGTGTTCACCGACACGGCGGGCCGGCCGACCGGCCGGACCGGTGCGGTGTGATGACCGGGTTCCGTTCGGGTTTCGTCTGTTTCGTCGGTCGACCGAACACCGGGAAGTCGACGCTGACCAACGCGTTGGTCGGTGAGAAGATCGCCATCACCTCCAACCGTCCGCAGACCACCCGGCACACCATCCGAGGCATCGTCAACCGCGACGACGCGCAACTCATCCTCGTGGACACGCCGGGACTGCATCGGCCGCGCACCCTGCTCGGGCAGCGACTCAACGATCTGGTGCGCGACACCTACGCCGAGGTGGACGTGGTGGGTGTCTGCGTCCCCGCCGACGAACCGATCGGTCCGGGGGACCGGTGGATCGTGACCCAGGTGCGCCAGATGGCGCCCAAGACCACGGTGCTCGGCGTGGTCACCAAGATCGACAAGGTCACCCCGGACAAGGTCGCCGCCCAGCTGGTCGCGTTGTCCGAACTGCTCGGCCCGTCGTCGGAAGTGGTTCCCGTGTCGGCGAAGTCGGGCCGTCAACTCGACGTGCTGACCGACGTTCTCGTGTCGCTGATGGAGCCCGGACCCGCCTTCTATCCCGACGGTGAACTCACCGACGAGCCCGAAGAAGTGCTGATGGCGGAGTTCATCCGCGAAGCCGCTCTCGAAGGCGTCCGCGACGAACTGCCGCATTCCCTGGCCGTGGTGATCGAAGAGGTCATCCCGCGCGGGTCCGACGCGGACTCAGATGACGCCTACTCAGATGACAACACCGTGGCGGCGCCGTCGATGGTGGACGTGCACGCGATCCTGTACGTCGAGCGCGACAGTCAGAAAGGCATCATCATCGGACATCGTGGGTCACGACTGAAAGAGGTCGGGACCGTCGCGCGGGCACAGATCGAGAAGCTCCTGGGCACCAAGGTCTACCTGGACCTGCACGTCAAGGTCGCCAAGGACTGGCAGAGGGATCCGAAACAGCTGGGGCGCATGGGCTTCTGACCACAGGGGTCGGGGAGAGGTGGAGATCGGATGGGCCGGCACGAGGAGACGAGTACCGACGCCGAACAACCCGAGATCGGCGAACACGAGGCGCCCGACCACGAAGCCGAGGCCGGCACCACCATCGCCGGTGTGGTCCGGTCGCCCCGATTCTGGCTCGCCCCCTTGGCACTTGTTCTGGTGGTGATGTCGTTGATGGCGGCGCTCTACATGGGTGCCGTCGCCGATCCGGAAGGAAATCTGCACGATTTCCCGATCGCGCTCGTCAACGAGGACTCCGGTGGAGACGTGAGCAATGCCGACGGCAGCACCACCCATCAGAACATCGGCGACCAGGTCGCCAAAGGGGTTGTCTCCACGGCTGCCGAGAGCGGGATCGTCGTCACCCCGACAGATCGGACGACAGCCCTCAACGAGCTGAACTCCGGAAAGGTGTACGGCGTCGTCGTCATCGGCGCCAACTTCACCAACCGTGCGGTGGCGCTCGGGCAGTCGGCGGTCTTACAGGCCAAACCCGATCCGATGGCCATCGACGTCTTCATCAACCGCGGATCGGGTGCCTTCGCGTCGGCCGTGACCACCACCTTCGCCGAACGTATGTCGACACAGGTGAACGAGCAGATCGGCGAGCAGCTGGTCCAGACGGTGCGCGGCCAGCTGGCGAAAGCAGACGTCGCGTTCTCCGGTGCCGCGCAGCTGGCGATCTCGAACCCGGTGGACGTCAAGGTCGTGGAACCCAATCCGCTTCCGGAGGGTTCGGGCAACGGCCTGTCGGCGTTCTACATCACGTTGCTGCTCATCCTGGCGGGCTTCACCGGCGCGATGATGGTCAGCATCGTCGTCGACGCGATGCTGGGGCAGACCCCGATCGAATACGGGCCGTTCTACCAATTGCGCGCCAGACTCGCGATATCGCGGTGGGGCACCCTCGCGGCCAAGTGGACGATCATGGTGCTCGTCGCGGTGATCCAGTCGGCGCTGTTCATCGGCGTTTGCGCGGCGGTCGGCACATCACTGCCGAATGCCTTCTCCCTGTGGATGTTCTCGGTGCTGGCGATCTCGGCCGTCGGGATCTCGGCGAGTTCGATGATGGCGGTGTTCGGCAACCCCGGACTCGTCCTCAACCTGGCGTTCTTCGTGATCCTGGGGCTGCCGTCGTCGGGTGGCACCGTGCCGTTGGAGGCCAGCCCGCGCCTGTTCGCGTGGATCGCCGACATCGAACCGATGCACCTGGTCTATCTCGGTGTCCGCGCCATCCTCTATTTCGACGCGGACTTCGACGCGGGACTGGGCCGATCGGTCATCCAGTGCGCCATCGGTCTGCTGGTCGGTCTGCTGCTGGGTGTGCTGGGCACCAAGTTCTACGACCGCAAACGTTGGCACCGCTATCCGGGTGGGATGACCTTGCCGCCGTGGCTGGCGAAGCTGGCGGATTCCTGACCGCGGTCGTGCGCGGGGGCGACCGGCATTCGTGCCGCCATGGCGTGTGGGGGTGCGTCGGCTCGGTGACGTGAAAGAATCACAGACGTGAGGTTCTATCGGGATGACGCGGTGGTGCTGCGCCAGCACAAGCTGGGGGAGGCCGACCGCATCATCACGTTGCTCACCCAGGAGCACGGGCTGGTGCGTGCGGTTGCCAAGGGAGTTCGGCGGACCCGATCGAAGTTCGGTGCGCGGCTCGAACCGTTCGCCCACGTCGACGTCCATCTCTATCCGGGCCGCAACCTGGACGTGGTGACCCAGGTGCACACGCTGCATGCCTTCGCCGATGCCATCGTCGCCGACTACAGCCGCTACACGACCGCGTGCGCGGTGCTGGAGACCGCGGAGCGGCTGGCAGGCGAAGAGCGGGCGCCCGCCGCGCAACTGCACAGACTCACCGTCGGCGCGTTGGCGGCATTGGCCGAGCACCGCCGCGACAACCAACTCATCCTGGATGCCTATCTGCTGCGGGCGATGCACTGCGCCGGATGGATGCCGACGCTCGACGAATGTGCCCGGTGCGGGTGCCGCGGACCTCACCGGGCATTCCATGTCGCCGCGGGTGGGGCGGTGTGCATCCACTGTCGGCCGCCGGGGGCGGCAACCCCGTCACCCGGTGTGCTGGATCTGATGGACGCGCTCTTCCGCGGCGAATGGGAGCACACCGTGGAGGTCACCACCTCGCAGCGACGACAGGCCAGCGGACTGACCGCCGCCCATCTGCAATGGCACCTGGAACGTCAGTTGCGAACCCTGCCACTCATCGAACGCGAAGCACCTCATAGGCTGGTGGACACCGCGTGAGAGGAGACGGCTGATGGCGCTACGACCCGGTTCCAAGAGGCAACCGGCCACCTCGACGCCCGTCACCGTTCGCCCACCCGACCCGCATCCGAGCGGTGCGCGTCCGCCGAGACTTCAACCCGAACTGATCCCCAGGCACGTCGCGCTGGTGATGGACGGCAACGGGCGATGGGCACAGGATCGGGGGCTGCCGCGCACCGAGGGGCACAAACAGGGCGAGGCGGTGCTCATGGACACCGTGTGCGGATGTATCGAGCTCGGGGTGACCTGGCTGTCGGCGTACGCGTTCTCCACCGAGAACTGGTCGCGCAGTCCGGAGGAGGTCCGCTTCCTGATGGGCTTCAATCGGGACGTGATCCGACGGCGCCGCGACGAGATGCACGAGATGGGGGTGCGGGTGCGTTGGGCCGGTCGTCGACCTCGACTGTGGCGCAGTGTGATCCGTGAACTCGAGGTCGCCGAGGAGCTCACCCGTGACAACACGGTGATGACTCTCACGATGTGCGTGAACTATGGCGGCCGAGCCGAGATCGCCGACGCGGCAAAGGAGATCGCCCGTCGGGCAGCGGCAGGCGAGATCGATCCCGAGCGCATCACCGAATCGTCGTTCGCGCGCTACCTCGACGAGCCGGACATGCCCGACGTCGACCTGTTCCTACGTCCGTCCGGCGAGAAGCGGCTCTCCAACTTCCTACTGTGGCAGTCCGCCTACGCCGAGATGGTCTACCAGGAGAAGCTGTTCCCCGATTTCGATCGCCGCGACCTGTGGGCGGCCTGCGTCGAATACGCGTCGCGTGATCGCCGGTTCGGCGGAGTGTTGCCGACGTGACGGATTCCTCCACCGGCCCGGCGGCGTTGCTGGCACGGGTCGTCGATCTGGTCGCCGAACTCGGCGACGTGGGCGAGACCGATGCGGACTCGGTGGTGGTGCGCGTCGGCCCGACGCGGGCGTCGATCCGCGCGGTGGGCCTCGCGGACGGATTGGACGTGCTGACGGTGACCCAGCTCGTCGCGATGGATCTGCCGAACACCGACGATCTGCGCGACGACGTCGAATCCAGTGATGCAGGGTTGAGTTTCGGAGCTCTTCGTCGCTCCGATCCGGCGGGCGTGACCACCGACGTGCTGCTCTACTACACCTTCCCGGCGGGTTCGCTCGGCGACGTGCCACTTCTCACGGTGCTGCACATCGTGTTGTCGGCGGGCGCGGACGTGGCCCGACGGCTCTCCGGGAACTGAACGCGACGCTCAGCCGGCCTGACAGGTCGGGCAGTACCCGAACACCTCGACGGTGTGGTTGATGTCGGAGAACCCGTGGAGTGCGGCCACCTTCGACGCCCACTTCTCCACCGGATCGGCCTGTACCTCGACCGTCGTGCCGCAGCGACGGCACACCAGATGATGGTGGTGGCCGGACGAGCAGTGCCGATAGCGGGTCTCGCCCGACCCGTCCCACAGGACGTCGATCTGGCCGGACTGACTCAACGCCTGCAGATTGCGGTAGACCGTCGTGAGACCGATCGACTGCCCGCGCGCCTTGAGCTGGTCGTGGAGTTCCTGGGCGGAGACGAAGTCGTCACCGGCGGCCAGGGCGTCGGCGATGGCCGCCCGCTGTTTGGTGGACCGCTGCCCGGTGACCGGACGTTCGGCGTCGGCGGTGCTCATCGCGCCGCCGGATGCGACGGACGGTCGTCGACGGCCTGGTCGTCGGTCTCGTTCGCGTGATCGAGTGCATCGGTGACGATGCGGGTGAGGTGTTCGTCGACGAGTTCGTAGACGATCTCACGGCCGTTGCGGTTGCCGTGGACGACGCCGGCGTCCTTGAGAACCCGGAGGTGTTGACTCACCAACGGTTGACTGATCCGGAGTGTGCCGACGAGCTCGTGGACGCACTGGGCGTTGTCGCGCAGTGCGAGCACGATCGCGATGCGGGTGGGGGAGGCGAGGGCACGCAGCAGGTCGCTGGCGGCCTCGCGTGCGCTCGCGTCGCGGAGGCCGGTCACGTCCGGGCTGCGTCGCGGTGCGGAATCCATGCCCGCCATCTTATCGGAAGTCGTTGTCATTTGACCGCTGCGTCGGATGTGAGCCCACGGCCTGCGGATTCTCGAAACGGCAATGCCTGCGGCTAACCTGTAGGGGTTGTTGTCCCAACGTCCGTGGAGAGCGAATCATCGTGGCCGCCGCCCCGTCCAAAGTCGAAGCCGTCGTCAACCTCGCCAAGCGTCGAGGTCTGGTGTTCCCCGCCGGCGAGATCTACGGCGGGACACGCTCCGCCTGGGACTACGGCCCGCTCGGTGTCGAGGTCAAGGAGAACATCAAGCGGCAGTGGTGGCGGTCCATGGTCACCGGCCGTGAGGACATCGTCGGCCTCGACTCGTCGGTCATCCTGCCGCGTCGCGTGTGGGAGGCATCCGGCCACGTCGAGGTGTTCACCGATCCGCTGGTCGAATCGCTCCACACGCACAAGCGCTACCGCGCCGATCATCTGATCGAGGCATACGAGGCCAAACACGGCCACCCGCCGGCCAACGGTCTGGCCGACATCAACGACCCGGAAACGGGTCAGCCCGGCAAATGGACCGAGCCGCGAGCGTTCAGCGGACTGCTCAAGACCTTCCTCGGTCCGGTCGACGACGAAGAGGGCCTGCACTACCTGCGTCCGGAGACCGCGCAGGGCATCTTCGTGAACTTCAAGAACGTGATGACCACCGCGCGGCGCAAGCCCCCGTTCGGTATCGCGCAGATCGGCAAGAGCTTCCGCAACGAGATCACGCCGGGCAACTTCATCTTCCGCACCCGCGAGTTCGAGCAGATGGAGATGGAGTACTTCGTCAAGCCGGGCGAGGATGAGCAGTGGCACCAGTACTGGATCGATCAGCGATTCGACTGGTATGTCGACCTCGGTATCGACCCCGAGAATCTCCGCTTGTTCGAACATCCCAAGGACAAGCTCTCGCACTACTCCAAGCGCACGGTCGACGTCGAGTACAAGTTCGGTTTCGCAGGCAATCCGTGGGGTGAGCTCGAAGGTGTCGCCAACCGGACCGACTTCGACCTGTCGACCCATTCCAAGCACTCCGGCGAGGACCTGTCGTTCTTCGACCAGGCCAGCGGCGAGCGCTACACCCCGTACGTCATCGAGCCTGCGGCGGGCCTGACCCGCTCGCTGATGGCGTTCCTGTGCGATGCCTACACCGAGGAAGAGGTGCCGAACGCCAAGGGCGGCACCGACACCCGCACCGTGCTGCGTCTCGATCGCCGGCTCGCGCCGGTGAAGGTGGCCGTGTTGCCGCTGTCGCGCAACGAGAAGCTCTCGCCGAAGGCAAAGGACCTCGCGGCCGAACTGCGCAAGTACTGGAACGTGGAGTTCGACGACGCCCAGGGCATCGGCAAGCGTTACCGCCGTCAGGACGAGATCGGCACGCCGTTCTGCGTGACCGTCGACTTCGACACACTCGACGATCAGGCCGTCACCGTGCGCGAACGCGACACGATGAGCCAGGAGCGGGTCGCGCTCGACAAGGTCGTCGAGTATCTCGGCGGCAAGCTCGTGGGGGCGTGAAGCTCAGCTCGACCTGCGGATTTCTGTCATAGTTGAGGGTGGAGTTTGTCGCGCGCCCGGGCATGGGGTCCGGTCCCGCCCGACGAGGAGAGTGAGTGCAGCAGTGACCGTCAGCGGCAAGGTCGTCCATTACGACGCGAATCGGGGGTTCGGGTTCCTCGCACCGGAGGCGGGCGGAGCCGACATCTTCCTGCACATCAATGACATCGACATCGACGAGAGCTCGCTGAAACCCGGCGCCAAGGTCGAGTTCGACGTCGAGGAGACCGACCGGGGCAGCAAGGCCGTGAACGTGGCCGTCACCGAGGCGGCACCGGCCGACGACGCGGCGAGCGCTCGTGCACATCGTCGCGACAACCACGATCACGGTCGAGACCGCGGTGATCGGGGCGATCGCGGTGATCGCGGCCGACGTCCCCGGGGTGGACACGGTGGCGGCTCGGTCGATTCGTCGTCGATCTCCGAGGAGATCACCGAGCTGCTGCTCGATTCCGACGACGACCTGACCGCCGGTCAGATCATCGCCATCCGCCAGCGCGTCATCGACTTCGCGGTCGCCCGGGGATGGGTTGACTAGCGCACCGTCCACCGGCATCCCACCGACGGCGCACTACGGCGACGAGGCCGTCGAACGGATCGTGCCCGAGGGCGCCAAGGTCGCGAGTCTGCCCGGCACCCGCACCGATCACCGCAGCGACTATGCGCGTGATCGTGCACGGGTCCTGCATTCGGCGGCCCTGCGCCGCCTGGCCGACAAGACGCAGGTCGTCGGTCCCCGCGAGGGCGACACCCCGCGCACCCGCCTGACCCATTCGCTCGAGGTCGGGCAGATCGGCCGTGGCATAGCGATCGGGTTGGGCTGTGAACCCGACCTGGTGGAGCTTGCGGGGCTCGCGCACGACATCGGCCATCCGCCGTACGGGCACAACGGCGAACGCGCCCTCAACGAGGTCGCCGCCGACATCGGTGGCTTCGAGGGCAACGCGCAGAATCTGCGCATCCTCACCCGGTTGGAACCGAAACTCCTCGACGACGACGGGCGCAGCGCCGGCCTCAACCTGACCCGTGCCTCGCTCGACGCGACCCTGAAATACCCGTGGACACGCAGGCCACCATCGACGAAATTCGGTGCCTACGACGACGATGCCGCAGCGCTCGACTGGGTGCGACGGGACGCGCCCGCGGATCGGCGATGCATCGAGGCGCAGGTGATGGACTGGTCCGACGACGTCGCCTACTCGGTGCACGACCTCGAGGACGGCGTCATCTCCGAACGCATCGACCTGCGGACCCTGGGAGATCCGGCCGATCAGCGCGCGCTCGCCGAGATCGGTGTCAAGGAGTTTCCGGAACTGGAACCCGAGCCGCTCATCGATGCGGCAAACCGGTTGTCGCAGATGGATATCGTGCGCGCCGTCGGGCGCTTCGACGGCAGTCTCGACGCCTCTGTCCGGCTCAAGCGTCTGACCAGCGAACTCATCGGTCGGTTCGCCTCGGCCGCGATCACCGGTACCCGAGACGTGGTCGGCGATCGGTCGATCTCCCGTTACGACGCCGACCTCACCGTGTCGCCCCTGGTGGCCGCTGAGGTCGCGATCCTCAAGACACTCGCGCTGCGCTACATCTTCTCCAACGAGCGACACAAGGCCAATCAGCAGCGTCAGCGCGAACGCATCCACCGCGTCGCGATCTGGTTGACCGCGGCGGCCCCCGGTGGTCTGGATCCCATCTTCGTGCCGTTCTGGCAGCAGGCCGCCGACGATGCGGCCCGACTGCGCGTCATCGTCGATCAGATCGCCTCGATGACCGAGGGCAGACTCGAGCGCACCGACAAACAGAACTCCGGCGCTCAAGCGCATTTGGGATAGGGGACACGGCCGCTGCGGCGCGATCACTACACTGGTCGGCGTGCCAGGCCGAATCCCCGATCGTGACATCACGGCAATCCGTGAGCAGACACGCATCGAGGACATCGTCGGCGAGTACGTCGCGTTGCGGCGGGCCGGAGCGGACAGCCTCAAGGGCCTGTGCCCGTTTCACGACGAGAAGACACCGTCGTTCCACGTGCGTCCCAATCACGGGCACTTCCACTGTTTCGGCTGCGGCGAGGGCGGTGACGTCTACAGCTTCCTGCAGAAGCAGGAGCACGTCAGCTTTGTCGAGGCGGTCCAGCAGCTCGCCGACCGGATCGGCTATCAGATCCACTACGAAGGTGGCGGCACCGCGATCATCCGCGATCGTGGCACGCGCGCCCGGCTCGTCGCCGCCAACGCGGCGGCCCAGAAGTTCTACGCCCAGCAACTCGAGTCACCGGAGGCCGCGCCGGCCCGCGACTATCTGAAGAAGCGGGATTTCGACGCTGCGGTGGCCGCCCAGTTCGGTTGCGGTTACGCCCCGGCCGGGTGGGACACGATGACCAAACACCTTCTCTCCCAAGGGTTCGAGTTCGGTGAGCTGGAAGCGGCCGGGCTGTCGAAGCAGGGGCGCAAGGGACCGATTGACCGGTTCCACCGGCGGTTGCTGTGGCCGATCCGCAATCTCGGTGGCGACATCATCGGCTTCGGGGCCCGCAAGATCTTCGACGACGACAACCTCGGCAAGTACATGAACACGCCGGAGACCATGCTGTACAAGAAGTCTCAGGTGCTGTTCGGTCTCGACCACGCGAAGAAGAACATCGCCAAGGGCCACCAGGTGGTCATCGTCGAGGGCTACACCGACGTCATGGCCATGCATCTCGCAGGTGTCACCACGGCCGTCGCGTCGTGCGGTACAGCGTTCGGTGAGGACCATCTCGCTCTGCTGCGCCGCCTCATGATGGACGACTCCTACTTCCGCGGTGAGGTCATCTACACGTTCGACGGAGACGACGCCGGAGTCGCGGCCGCGCTCAAGGCTTTCGAAGGGGAGCAGAGCATCGCAGGCCAGACATTCGTGGCGATCGCCCCCGACGGGATGGATCCGTGCGAACTCCGGCAGAACAACGGCGACGCCGCCGTCCGCGACCTGATCGCACGACGGGTGCCGATGTTCGAGTTCGCGATCAAGACGCTCATCGCCGCACACGATCTGGACACCGCGGAGGGACGTGTGCACGCCCTGCGCGAGGCGGTTCCGGTGGTGGCCAGGATCAAGGACATCGCCCTGCGCGACGAATATGCCCGCCAGCTGGCGGGCTGGGTCGGTTGGGAAGACGTCGGCCAGGTGCTCTCCCGTGTCCGCGAGGAAGGCGGACGGTTCGCGCGGGCAACCGGCAACGGTGCCCGTGGTGAGCGCGTCACGTCGATGCGGCGCCAGCGTCCCGAGGCGCAGTCCGAGCCGTTGATGACTCGTCCGATAGCGACGGATCCGCGGCTGTGGCCACAGCGTGAGGCGCTCAAGGCCGCGCTGCAGTATCCCGCGATCGCCGGAACGGTCTTCGACTCGCTGCCGGTGGAGTGTTTCACCGAGACCGCCTACGCGAGTATCCGCACCGTGATGGCTGATCTCGGCGGAACGTCGTCGGGTATGGGTGGCGCCGAATGGGTGGACGCCGTGCACAACTCGATCGACGATCCGGTGGTGGGGCCGTTGGTCACCGAACTCGCGGTGGAGGCTCTGCCGGTCGCCGAGGACAACATCCCGCGCTACATCTCCAGCGTGATGGCCCGCCTCCAGGAGGTGTGGGTGGGCGCGCAGATCGCCGACATCAAGTCGCGGCTGCGGCGGATGGCGCCGGGGGAGGACCCGGACGGCTACAACGCCGTGTTCGGGGATCTCGTCGCGCTCGAGGCCTACCGGCGCAGCTTGCTCGAACAGGCCGTGGACCCGGGCGCCTGACGAGGTCTCAGATGCTGATGTGCGCCGGCCAGGCTTCGGAGAAGTCGTGCGGCGTCCAGTCCGGCCAGTCCGGCGGCGACGTCGGGACACCGTCGAAGAAGCGCGCCAGGATGCGGGTCCGTCGGCCGCGGTTGTCGTACACGGTCGCCTGATCGCATCGACGGATGGCCTGCACGGCCAGCGGCCACACCCGGCGGTATCGCTGCCGGATCTTGTCGACCGGCACCGGGTGACCGCCACTGGCGACGCGCAGACGGACACGTTCGACCGCATAGTCCTCGGGCACCATCACGACGTGGACCACGACACGGAACCCGTGATCGTGTGCGTCGTCGATGAGGTCGAGTTTCGACGGATGCGAGAACACCGTCTCGGCGATGAACGAGCGATCGAGCTTGATCAGTGCCGTACGGGTGTCGGCCGCCACCTTCGCCGCCTCATAGGCGTGCTCGGCCGGAGCGTCGGGCCATCGCTGTCGGGCGATCTCGTCGGCGTTGACGAACGGCGTTCGCAAGATAGGGACGAGGTGTTCGGTGATCAGCGTGGTCTTACCGGCCCCGTTGCATCCGATGACCAGATCCAGGCGCGGGCTCACGAGTCGAGGACGACCGTGGTCCCATCCGGCCGGTACTCGACCATCCGGCCCTGATCATCGACAGCGACCGATGAGAAGCCTTGCGCAGCACGTACTTCCACGTGGTCAACTGCACCGAGACGTTCCTCGAGCAGCGCGTCGACCTCGGCGTCGAAGACGACAGCCTCCTCGTCGGTGAGTGAGCCGATCGGCAGGTTCCCGGCCAGGGCGGCCTCGATCCGACGACGGGCGGCGCTGGTACGGGCCGACACGCCCTGGCCGACGCGCGCCCAGTGTTCGAGTTGCTGACGGGCGGAGCGGTGCTCACGGGCGCCCTCGTTGCTCGCCTCGTTGACCAGGGCAGCCGAGAACCGGGTCACCTTGTCGGCTGTTGCTTCGGCCATGAGTCCTCCGGAGTCGCCGTTGCAGTGTGCTACACGAACCACTGTAGCAGGGTGTAACGGCAGCGTGCCAGTGCTCGGAATCCGAACGTTTTTCAGTCACACGACTGATCGCATGGCACACTGCGTGCTGGGGAGAAGGACACATCGTCACCGATACGTGGGGGAATCATGGGGTTGTTGTTCGGGGGCAGGCTGACGCCTGCCGATGATCTGCCGGTCGATGATCTGTGGCAACCGAAGGTCGATGCTCGCGAGGACGAGGTGGAGATGCTCGTGCGCGAGGCGGTGTCGGACATCGTGGGACTGCCGCCGATGGTGGTCGATCGATACACAGACCTGGCCGAATACGGCGTGGACTCCGTCGATGCGGTCGAGCTGATGGTGGCACTCGAGGAAGACTTCGACATCCGGGTGCCCGGCCGTGACCTCGAGTTGCTGAGCACGGTCGACCGGATCGTGGACTATGTCCACTCCGTCGTCGGAAACCGGGCCGTCCGCGAGGCCGAGGGCATCGAGTTCGTCGACGACGAAGTGCGTCCGGGTCGTCGCTAGGGATGATCGGCGCTGTCGTGGTCGGCGGCTGTGGTGATCGGCGCTGTGGTGATCGGCGAGCGCAGGGTTGTCGGTGGGTTGAGATAGCCTGCGACATAGTTCAGTTCATGTAGTTCAGTCGATGCAGTTCAGTTGATACAGGTCAGTCACTCGATGCGGGCTCACGTTGATGCGGGTTTCTCCGTGTTCGCTCCTCCCCGAAGGTGTCTGTCGTGTTCTGCTATACCGACCCCGCCGCCGACGACGCGGTGCTGTCGTCCGGTGCGGCATCGGTCCTCGCAGCGGCCGGCCGTGACGCGCAACGGCTCGAACGCAAGGCCGCAGCCCGCAAGATCCTCTCCGCTCATCGGGTGGGGCTGGCGGCCTTCGAACGGTTGATCGCCGAGGAATCGGGATTCAACCCGCATGTGGGAAACGCCGCGGACAAGATCGCGATCGGTGAGGTGTCGCTGCGGTTCGGTGTGTCGAGGACGATGGCCGGGCGGTGGATCGAGTTGGCGAGCATGCTCGCCGAACTGCCCCGACTACGTCTGGCGTTCTTGGCCGGGGAGTACAGCGTCAACCGGGTGACGATCATGGCCCGCGCGTTGCTGCGCGTGGACAGCGACCGGCGCGAGGACATCTGGGATCGTGTCCGCGAACTGGCGGAGCGGCCGGTGACCGACCCGGTGTTACGTGACCAGCTTGATGAACTCGTCATCGACACCGATGTCGACGCCGCCGTGGACAGCCGCGAACAGTACGCGGACTTCCACGAGAACGTGACGATCGTCAGTGAGGGACAAGGGCATTCGACCATCGATGCATGCGTTCCTGCCGAGCACGGCGTCTATCTGAAGAAGCGGATCGCAGCGCTCATCGCGCGCAGGCTGTGCCCGCGGGGTCCGCGGTCGATCGGACGGCAGCGCGTGGCCGCACTGGCGGATATCCATCGGCTGCCCGGCCGACGGTTGGAGTGTCAGTGTGGAGCCGACGACTGCCCCAAACGGCGCAGTGCCCCGTCGTCGACCGATCATGACAGGCCGACCGATCATGACAGGCCGACCGATCATGACGGGCCTGCCGTCGAGGTGACGGTCGTCGTCGACCCGAGCATCCCCGTCCCGTATCTGCGTGGCTACGGGGCGATCGACCGCAAGCAAGCCGAGGAGATCGCGGCGCAGGCGACACGAGTGCGTGTGCGCCGCCTTCGCGAGGCGCCCGCCCGAGAAGCGAGCGGACGGACCGCCGATGACGCCGGGCCTGCACCGCCGCTGGACCGCTCAGGCCATGGAGGACACACCGTCCCGCCACCGGGAGCGCTCACGTACGCACCGTCGACAGCCTTACGAGAGGAGGTCACCAGGATCTACCGGCACTGCGTGTATCCGTTCTGCGGTCGGCCGGCCGAGGAGTGCGAACTCGATCACTTGGTGCCCTTCGACCACGACGACCCACGCGGTGGAGGCTGGACCGTCGAGGGAAACCTCGGCCCACTGTGCCGGCCCGATCACCAGCGCAAGCATGGCGGAAGGTGGGTGCCCACGATGAACGCCGACCGCTCGATCACGTGGCGCGATGTCGGCACCGGACAGGAGATCACCGTCTATCCGTGATCTACCGGTGTGGACTCCGGACCGCCGAGGTCGTCGGCCCTGTGTCTCGGCTCAGGCGCCCGCGATACGTCCGGAGATCCAGTCGGCGAACCATGTGATCGCGTTGCGTCCCTGGTCGTCGACGATGAAGGAGCCGTACCGGTTGTGGCTGTCGCCCTCGTAGAAATCCCGTGCACTGACCGCATCGTGGATCAACGTGCGCGGGTTTGTGATCGCATACCGTGCGGAGATCTCGGTGACCGAGGTCGCCATGCTGCTCAGATCGGGCGCGACCACGGCCATCTCGGTGTCGGCCTTGGCGGAGGGAGAGATCACCCTGGAAGCCATCGAGGCGAGCTCGCGGCCGAGGTGTGCCAGGTCGGCCGGTGTCGTGGGCGTCGAGTCGGGCAGTGTCTTGGCGCCGGCGCGTACGGCAACCGGGCCGACGGCCGACCAGGTGACCTCCTGGATGCGGCCGACGAGGTCGGCGGCCTTCATGAAGTCGACATGGGCCAGGGCCCGGGCGAGCACGGACGCGGCTGCTGTGAAGCCGGTCTTGTCGGGGATGAGTGCGAGGACGGTGGCGATCTGTTCGAAGTCGACGGCGTCGGCGAGGGTCACGAGGGGGCGGAGGCGACCGTTCAGGTCACCGGAGATCTCATGGGCTGCCTGTAGGTCACCGTCGGCGATGGCGCGGGGCAGGGACTCGAACCCCCGGACGATGCCGACGACGTCGATCGAGGCGATGGTCGTGGCGAAGGTCGCCGCCTCGTCGGCCGCGACGGTCGCCTCGTCCGCGGTCTTGCCGAGTGCGGTGCCGAGTTGACCCAGGAAGGGGTTGCGCCTCTTGTCGATCGAGCAATACAGATCGTCGGGGTCGCAGATCGACGACACCCGCCCGACCAGACTGCCCATCCCTTGCGGACGAGGGTCGGCGATGCCGACGCCGTCGGGACGCGGCCCCACGGTGGTTTCCCCGGAGGTCCCGGCCCGTGGATCGGCCAACAGCGCGACCGCGAGGACGGCGTCGGCGGCGACCGGTCCCAAGCCGTTGCCGATGGCGGCTGCGAGGTCGCCGGCGGCGTCGGCACCCTGGCTGTAGCCGGTGATGGTGAACCGTGCACCCGGGTGGTCGTCGGCAAAAGCGCGCAGGACCTGCGCGGCGTTGGCGACGGCGGTCGCCTTGCTCGAGCCGTAACTCTCGCCGTTGTCGAAGGCGCGCGCCACGTAGGGGAGGAAGTAGACGACGGCCGAGTCGCCGTGGTCGTGGCGGATCCGGTCCGCGATCGGACGCAGGGCGCCGGTTTCCTGGGCCGGGTCGGCTGAGGCGTCCGTCTCCCATGTGCCCGGGATGAACAAGTTGAACGTTGAGGCCGCGTCGATCGGGTGGCCGGTGGCGACGCCGGGGGCAAAAGCCGCGGCGAGTGCCGTCGCGGCCAGCGCTGCGCAGCATCCCGACCGCGATACGCGGCGGTGTCGGGTCGCTGGCGGCTGGGTCGAGACAGGCGGATCTGCCATGGGGCTGCTCACGGGCTGAGGAAGTGGGAGAAGGAGGAGCGGGCGCGGGACGCGGTTGGACGTGAGGACGGCGATGTTCGATGGTGATGCGCGGTGTGACGATCTCGAAGATACTCCGAAGCCGTCGCCCGCGGAGCGAATTGCGCAAGCTGCCCGCCACGGTCCCGGACGGCTGGGGTGTCGGCCGAAATAGGTTGTGCGGCAACGTGTTGTGTGAGTGAACGATGAGACATGGGCGAGATTTCATCTCTTCGCCTCTGTCTTGACGCAGTCTCGATCGATGGATGTCCTGTTCCTGCAACGGATTTCGAAGATCAGCTGAGTTTCTCTTTTGCGTTGCGAACTAACTTCTGCGCCAAATGGATTCGGCGTGGCAGTGGCGTCCGCGCGGTCGAGGCCCGGGAGATCCGCATCCTGGGCGAGGTTGCGGCGGCTTCCCGGCCTCTGCCCAACCGCTGCGTCGATGTCGGAGGTCACGTACATTCGCAAGCTATGCAGGTGGGGGATGGGTCAGATAACGCGCAGGCGGCACTGTTCGTGCAGGAGCTCGAGCGCATTGCGGACGGTTTGGTGAGCGAGATCGAGAATCCGCGGACGGGGCCGCGACGTACTCAGGCTGCGACCGCGGAGCTGCGGCAGGTGCGTGACTACATCCGCCGGCTGCAGGAGCGGTTCGTGTCCGGAGGGCCCCGGGATTGCCCGTCGGGGGAGGAGGCAATCCCGGAGCGTGCGTGACGATACCAAACAAAATTCACTGTAGTGTGGATGGGTGCGCGGTCGCCGAGTCGCCCAGATGTGGTGGGGCGGGTGGGGCTCGAACCCACGACCAGCGGATTATGAGTCCGCGGCTCTAACCGACTGAGCTACCGCCCCGTGGGCAACGCGTGCCCGACGCAGCACATTACCGCACACTCGGCGGTCGGCTGCGCGACGCGTGGTGGGCCCGGTGTCACCGCGTACAGGCGTTTTGTTCTCCGGGCGGTCCATGCGCTAAAGTTTGCACTCGGTTCGAGAGCATTCCCCCATAGCTCAATTGGCAGAGCATTCGACTGTTAATCGAACGGTTACTGGTTCGAGTCCAGTTGGGGGAGCCACACAACGCCCGCCACCAGCCCCTGGTGGCGGGCGTTGTCGTCTCGGATGCCCGGGGCCTCGGTGACGTCAGGGTACGGGCTGCATGGTGACGGTGGTGAGCGCCAGCACCCGATCGTCTGCTCCCGCGTCGACGATCTCTATCTGAAGGACGCTGTGGCCCAGGCCGTCTCGGAGGACCGTGCCGCGGGTGCGGGCCGGTCCGGTTCGCACCTGGGACAGGTAGTGCACCTGCATGTCCGTGGCGACCATGCCCGGCCGCATCGCGTGCGCGGCCGACTCCACCAGTAGTGCCTGTGCACCGCCCATGATGGTCCCGATCTGGTTGGCCACGAAGGCGGTGAGGTCCAGCTCGAGGACGCCTGCACCGGCATCGACGGTGCGCATGCCCAGGCGGTCGTAGATGGACGTCTCGATCGGGACGTGTGGACGGGAACGGACCTCGCCGATCCAGCGGTCCGGGGTGTAGTCGTCGGCGTCGACGGCCGCCGAGCGAGGAATCCGGGCGAACGTGACGAGGCCGCGCGCGACCGGTGTCGGTCCGGAGCCGTCGCGCACCTCGCCGAGCGATGCGGCCAGGGCGCGAAGGTCGGTCCGGCCGTGCGCGTCATAGACGTCGGCCGCCACCACGACGGTCCTCGAACCGACACGGACGGCTGAGCAATCGACGACGATGGGCCCGTCGCGCAACCAGTCCACGGTATGCAACGAGAGATCCTGCGTGGCAGTCCAGTCCGGGGCCGCCGAGACGAGTGCGGGATCGGATGCGACGAAGTCGACAACGGTGATCAATAGTCCCAGCGACGCGGCACCTGCCGGTGAGCGCAGGAGGTCGGTGAGTTCGGCGAGGATCAACGATCGGTCACGGCTCACCTGCAGGGAGACGAGCCCCATATCGGAGGTGAAGCTGTTGGTCGCTGACGGCACGAGGGCCGGGCCGCGGCGGTGCGCGGGCGAGACATCACTCATCGAATCATCACAGCACGGCGCAAACGGGCTCGGATGTCGGAGGTCGTGCCTACCGTCGAGACATGGCACTCAACAGAACAGAACGCGAAGAGTTCCTCGCCCAACCCCACGTAGCCGCGTTGTCGGTCGAGGCGGGGCCCGGCCGTGCGCCGCTGGTGGTACCGATCTGGTATCAGTACCAGCCGGGCGGCCGCCCGTGGCTACTGACCGGTACGCAGTCCAGAAAGCTCGACTTGATCAGGGCGGCAGGTCGATTCACGTTGATGGTGGACACACTCGAACCGACCATCCGTTATGTCTCGGTGTCCGGCGATGCCGTGGAATACACCGACGGCACCCGTGACGATCTCACCGAGATGGCCTCGCGCTACCTACCGGCCGACAAGGTCGCCGGCTACGTCGAGTTCGCATCCGCCGACCACGGACCCCAGACCAAGGTGGTTCTCGAACCTCACCAGTGGGTCTCACTGGACCTCGGAACCATCTGACCGGACGGTCCACGGAGACGACTGCGCCGCCCAGGGCGGGGCTGGTCGTCGGGGGTGACCAGCCCCGCCCTGGGCGGCGCGTCATCGAGACTACCTGACGTCCTCTCGTGACTCAGCCCGGGCTGTGCGATTCCGACTCGCCATCCCAGATGCCGGTGTTCTCGAGGTGTCGCGTCAGGCGGCTCGCGCCGTCGGTGAACTGGCGTCGAGTCTGTTCGATGACCTGTTCGCGGTCGCCGCCGCGGTATGCCTCGATCAGCTTGGTGTGCGAATCCATGGCCACCTCACCCCATTCCGGATCGGTCGCGTAGAGACGGGAGGGGGTGTAGCGGGTGGCGCTGAGCAGGAACCACGCGAGCTTGCCGCTGGACGCGATGTGGTTGTGCGCCCGGTGGAACTCGAACTCGGCGGTGGCGACCTGATCGCCGTCACCGGCGGCGATGGCCGCCTTCAGCCGTTCGTTGTGTGCCTCGAGTTCCTTGATCTGTTCGGCGGTGATGGCGTCGGCGGTGCGCAACGCCAATTTGACCGCGATCTCGCCCTGGAGCCAGAAGAGGTCCTCCACGTCGGTCCGGCTGAGTTCGCTGACCACGTAACCTCGATGTGGCGCGAGATTCACCATGCCCTCGCCGCGCAGCGTCAACAGTGCCTCCCGCACCGGGGTCACGCTCACGCCCAGACGTTCCGCCGTCTCGTCCATGCGCACGAACTCGCCGGGGTGAATCGCGGCGGTCATGATCTGCTCGCGAAGGTGGGCGGCGACTTCCTCGGACAACTGGGGCCGCCGACGCAGACGTTCACGCGGGGATGTCGTGCTCGGACTCATCTCACCAAACTAACACCCAACATATATCTGATATGGCTCCTGGTGATCTGGCACACGGATCCGGTCGCTACATTGGTCGCATGCCCAAGTCCACGCGACCGTCCGGTTCGCCGTCGTCCGTCGACGACGAGGTGACGCCACTCGACGGTGACGACTTCTTGGCGGCCAACCGTTCCAATCGGGAACGCTACCGCGAGGAGGCCGAACGCAAGGCCGAACGCGCCGCTCGACGCGGTGGCGGTGACCGCAGCGACGCTGACCAGCCCACGCCGAAGTCCGAGCCCGAATCAGAATCGGAGTCCGCACCGGGGTCCGCGGCCCCATCCGACCGAACGCCGGGAATCGTCGAGCCCGTGCGTCGTCGGCGGCGGCCGGGCAAGACCACGATCGCGCTGATCGTGTTGTCGGTGCTCGTCGTCGCACTCGCGGTGTCGACGGCGTGGTTCGCCTACGCTGCGGTGCGCGCCGACGATCAGGCCGCAGGCCCGACCGAAGCCGCGCGCCAGGAGACCATGGATCTCGCTCGCGACTATGCCGCGCAACTCGCGAGTTACGACCCCAAGGACTATGCGGACCTCGACCGTCGTATCCAGGGGATCTCGACCCCGGAGTTCGCGAAGACCTACATCACGTCGTCGCAGGACGCCCGCCGCGGCAACGCTAGTGTCCAGGGCACCTCCCACGCGGAATCCAAAGAGGCGGGACTGCAGTCCATCTCCGACTCCAAGGCCGTGGTGCTGGTGACCTTGGACCAGACGGTCAGATCTCCGGACGTGAGTGCGCAGGTGCCCCAGGGGATTCCGTATCAGTCGCGGGTCAAGGTGACCCTGGTGCGGCAGGACGGACGCTGGTTGCTCTCGGATTTCGACACGGTCTGAGTGAGCCGGCTGGACGACCGACCGCCTGACGCACCGTCGGCCGTGCACCCCTCGGTTTCGGCTAGGCCGTCCCGTCGCCGAGGAGCAGGCGGATGCACAGTGCCGAGATCTGGTCGGCTGAGGGTGCGCGCCGCAGACGGGTGAGGTCGATCGCGACGTTGAGCGCGGCCTGCACCAGGAAGCGACACTGCACCGGCGAGAGCTCGGAGCGGGTTCGGCCGACCCAGGCGGCCCACTCCTCGACGTTGATGCGCTGCTGGTTGCGCAGTTCGCGCCGCTGTGGTCCGGGCACGTTGCCGATCTCGGAGACGTACACGCTCAGCATGTCGTTGTTGGTCGAGCAGAGGGTGACGTAGCGCGTCACCAGCGAGACGATCGCCTCACGTGGTGTCTGCGACGACGACAGGGCGTCCGCGATGAGTGTGGTGACCCGGTCCGATGCCCGCCAGAACGCCGCGGACAGGATGGCCGCCTTGCTGTCGAAGTGTCGGTAGACGCCGGAGGCCGGCAACTCGGCCGCGGTGGCGATGTCGTCGATGGTGACCTCGTGGAACCCGTGGGCAGCGAACAGTCGGATCGACTCGGTCAGGAGCACTTCACGTTTCGAGTTCGGCGCCAGGCCGGGGGCCGAGGTGAGACGGGGTTCGGCCGGTTCCTCGGGCACCGTCACCATCGCCAGCGAGAGTGCGGCATCGGTGATCAGTTCCTCGATCTGGCGTGCCGGCAGGGTAGCCCGGTGTGTCGCCGGGCTGGCCACGACGCTGGTCATCGCAGCGGTGATGAGATCGGCCGTCACGGGGTCGACGCTGGGCTGCACACCCATCAGCGTCGCCCGGATGCGTCGGTGCTGGCCGATCACGATGCGCCGCACGTGGTCGGCGTCCTCGGGGTGCAGGTAATCGGCCTCCCAGTGGTAGAGGCTGCCCGATCGTCGGTGCTCGACCGATGCGCCGGTCAACGCGGTGAGCAACCCGCGTAGTTCCTGCTGAGGATCGTCCGGGGTGACGGGTACCGAGCCGGTCGCCTCGGCGAGGGCGTCCGCGAGGGTCCGCGCCGTCTCCGCGAACAGCGCGTACTTGTTCGGGAAGTGTCGGTACAGCGCGGGCGTGGAGATGCCGACGTCCGAGGCGATGTCGTCGAGACGTACCGCGTGATAGCCGTTCGTGCTGAACGCCTTCGCCGCCGACCGCAGGATCGAGTCACGGCGATCGGCGGGGCGGCGACGGGTCGCGCGGGTCGGTGTCGACGGCGCGGCAGCAGGTGGGCGGGCGGTCATGGGTTGGAAGCCTATCCGGAGTTGTCGTTCACGATCTGGTTTTCCATTGAGTTCGTTGAACAGGCAGGAAAACGGCCTCTTCCGTTGGAATAAGTTAATCAGTATTCTCGTGATCTGTATCGCACTGTGATAGTAGTGTGTGGTCGAGACCTCAGGCCGACGTGGCCGAGATCTGCGGGAAGCGAGGGTGAGTACGGGTGAGTGGTGACGACGAGATCCGCGTCGGTGTAGACGACCGAGGGGTGGCGCGGATCGAGATCAACCGACCGCATCGGATGAACGCTCTGAACGGCGCGGCGAGCAGCGTCATCATGGCGACGCTCGACGAATGGTCGCAGCGTGACGATGTCCGAGTCGTGGTGATCGACGGAGTGGGCGGCAGCTTCAGCACGGGTGCCGACGTCGTCGACATCGCGCAGGTCGCCGGGTCCAACGCCGGTGGCGGACTGGATCCGGCGCAGGCGCGCGGCGTGATCTCGTCGGGCTCCGACCTCGCGCGAGCAGTACGTCGCGTGCCGGTGCCGGTCGTCGCGTCGGTCGACGGTCCGGCCGTCGGGATCGGCGCCTCACTCGCCCTCGCTTCCGATCTCGTGTTCGCGACCGAACGCTCCTACTTCTTGCTGGCCTTCATCAACATCGGATTGATGCCCGACGGTGGTGCGTCGATGTTGGTCGCGGCGTCGGTCGGGCGTGCCCGAGCCAACGCGATGGCGCTCCTCGGTGAGAAGTTGCCTGCCGGCGAGGCGTTCGACGCCGGTCTGATCACCAAGCTGGTCGCCGACCGTGCCGCCCTCGACGAGCTCGTGGAGAAGACGCTGGCGAAGCTGACCGCGACGTCGTCGAGCGCGCTGCGTCTGACCAAGGCGGCGCTCGATGCCCACAGCCTGAGCGACTTCGAGGGAGCGCTCGATCGCGAGTTGGACGGTCAGACCGCGCTGTTGCAGTCTCCCGAGTTCCAGGCCGCGATGACCGCCTTTGCCGGCGCCGCCAAGAAGTGATTCCGAACCAACCCCCTACTCAGCACAATTCGTGACCGACGCCGCGTCACATGACAAGGAGCACCCGATGACCGCCACAGTTGACACCGCGAGCGATCTCACCACCGAGCCGTGGCGTTCCCGGCGTAACCACTGGAACAGCCAGGTTCGCCGCCACGCCTTCATGACCCCCGACCGAGCCGCACTGAAGTTCCTCGGCAAGACCACGACCTGGCGCGAACTCGACGAGCGCACGCAAGCTTTCGCCGCGGCGCTGAACCGGCGCGGAGTCGGCTTCGGGGACCGGATCCTGGTGCTGCTGCTCAACCGCAGCGAGTACGTGGAAGCCGTCCTGGGTGCGAACCTGATCGGTGCGATCCCGGTTCCGGTCAACATTCGTATGAGCCCGGCGGAGATCGCGTTCCTCGTGTCCGACAGCGGAGCGAAGGTCATCGTGACCGAGTCGATGCTCGCTCCGCTGGCCGACGCGGTCGCCGCATCGACCGGCGCCATCGACGCGACGATCGTCGTGGGGGAGACCCAGAACGAGGCGCACCTCGACTTCGAGGCGCTGGTCGCCGAGGATTCGTCCGATCTCCCCGAGATCGACATCCCCGAGGACACCATCTCGATGATCATGTACACCTCGGGTACCACGGGAAAGCCCAAGGGCGCCATGCTGACCCACCAGAACCTGCAGGCGCAGGCGGTGACCTGCATCCAGTGCCTGCACACCAGCGCCGACGACATCGGCGCATGTGTGGCACCGATGTTCCACATCGCCGGTCTGGGTGCGATGACCCCGCTGTTCTACATGGGCGCGACCTCGGTGATCCACCCGCTCGGCGCCTTCGATCCCGACGACATGCTCGACATGCTCGAGCGTGAGGGCATCACGTCGATCTTCCTGGTGCCCGCCCAGTGGCAGGCGGTGTGTGCGGCGCAACAGGCCAAGCCGCGTGACCTCAAGCTCCGCGTGATCAGCTGGGGTGCCGCGCCCGCGTCTGACACGGTCTTGCGGGCGATGGGCGAGACCTTCCCCGATGCGCTCAACGTTGCGGTGTTCGGTCAGACCGAGATGTCGCCGATCACCTGTGCTCTCGACGGTCGCGACGCGCTGCGCAAGCTCGGCTCGATCGGCAAGGTCGTACCCGCAGTCACCGCTCGCGTGGTCGATCCCGAGATGAACGATGTGGCCCAGGGTGAGGTCGGTGAGATCGTCTACCGCGGCCCGAACATGATGAAGGGCTACTGGCAGAACCCGCAG